>NZ_JBNGOX010000038.1:0-57744 GCF_050589785.1 Carboxylicivirga caseinilyticus
ATGTAGAGAACCGCCGTATACGAGAACCGTACGTGCGGTGGTGTGAGAGCTTCTCCCTGCTAGCGTTTGCTAGTGGGGCTGGCTACTCGATTGTAGCCAGTAATTATTAAATTAATAGATTTTACAGATAATCATGAGGATAGTTTTTATCGATAATTTCATGCTCAATAAATAATCTCAAATATTCCTTTTTTCCATCGTAGCTAGATGAGAGTTGCTCTAAATCTTTTATTAAATCAGTTTTAAACATAGTTTTGTACTTGTCTAAAAATTGTAGTGCCATAACTTTATTAGAAATCACTTCATCCATTAAGTCTACTATATCTTGCTTTTTACTTTTTCCTAATATTCTTTTTTTCTCTTGAACAAGGAGATTGTTCAGAGTGGTCAATTTACTATCGCTAATATTTGTTCTACCCTCAACATTGTCAATAGGTTCAGTAGGTTTAATCGGTTCAATAGGTTCGTTTTCTTCGTTTGTTACTATTACAGGCTCTGGTTTTTTAGGCAAAACAGAGGGTTTGCCAAAATACTTAATTAGTCCAAAGAAAAATAAAAAGCAGGTCAGTACCATGCCACCAATAGAGAAAGTATTAATTAAGTTCAGTTTCTTTAATTCAGCTGGCATCTCAGAAACTCCCATCCATCCTGGCTGTTTTGCAAGCTCAGCAAAAGCAGCAACTTGCTCCTTATATTCACCTAAATTTTGTCCTCTTGTAATATAGGAGCCTCCAACAGTATTGGTAACTTGATTGAATACCTTAATATATTTGACATGATAACAATAGATAAATCCAATTGTAGAAAAAATAATAATTGCTAAAAAAACTTTTTTATTTTTCATTATATCTCAATTTTTATGGTTCTGTCATTATTGGCTACAACGGTAATAATATGAGCATTAGCGGACTTTAAAGCGGTTTCGTATCAAGCTACTAAGTAGCCAAAGCTGCACCTTAGTCAAATAGTCAAATCGGCCGATTTGGCGGGGCTGATTAGAACCACAACCGCCCGAATACCCTACAGAAACCGCTATTGCTTATATTTAGTGTTATGCATTTGTTGTTTATTCTTTTAATAATTTTCCTTTTTCTATTTTTCCATTCATGAATATTGTATAAATGTATAATCCTTTTCGTAAAGCACATAAATCAATAATGTCATTATCTTCTATTTTCTTGGAAATAATCTTACGTCCATGAATATCAAATAATTCAAATAAAACAAATTCATACTTATCAAGTAATACAAAATTAATATAGTCTACTACTGGATTAGGATATATCAATAATTTTTTGTCTGCCGTCATATTAATAGACAATTCTTCGTCTTTTGAATAATAATAAGATCCTTTTTTACTACTAACCCAATTTGCACTTGAAATATCCCACTTATGCATTATAAATTCCAAAGGTTTGTTTATTAGTTCATAATTAGAAGAAACTGGTGCAAACCAACCTAATGGTGGGCAGATAATAGAGGACTCATATATTGTTAAGTCATATGTATATTCATATTTTAAATTATTTACCCAATTGCTTGAGTCTTCATCCCAGATTTGATAAATAAATTGTTTAATATTATCATTTTCATCATAATTAAAACTAAAACAGTATGAAGTTGCCCACTGGCTTGTACTATTATCCCAATAATACCCATATTTGTTAACAAGTTTGCCATTGATATCATAGGTTAAATCCTCTTTGGCATAAACAACCCATTGATTTTCTTCCCAGTTGTAATCCAATTCAAGAATTCTTTGACCTTCATTATTATAACTATATTCAAATTTATATGACGTTATCCATTCTGAATAAAAATCAGAGAAAACTTCTGATATACAATTTCCTTCTTCACTGTAATTATATTCACCCTTGTATGAATTTTGCCATAGATTTGAACTAATATCCCAGTCTTGATAAAGTTCTTTAGCCATATTACCATTGTCATTATAAGTATATTCAGCTTTATTTGAAAAAATAAAATCATCTGAATTTTCTTCTTTTAGGGATGTAATTATTTGATAAATTAATTCGTCAGAGCTATATGAAAGTTCCTTTTTTGAATCAACAACCCATTGCTCTTCATTTGCTGACCAACTTTTAACAATTAAGGTGTCAAGTCTTTGTTTTGATTCAGAAGTTTGACAAAAAGCACTTAAAGAATAAAGAATAATGAATTGAAGTAGTAAAGTTAAAGTTTTCATTTTTTTATTTTTAGAGTTACAGTTTTTTAATCATGACTAACGATGAATTTATTAAACTTAATCAACTTTAAAAACTTCCCATTAGTTTGAGAACTTAATCATCTTCTATTTTGGGAAATGTAGATGTGTGCAATAATGCATAACGGTAAATTGTATCTACCGTAACTCTATTTTCAGATGTTTACTTTTTCTTTCATTTACTTACTTATCAACTATTTACGTAGGTTGAAGTTTTGATATACTTACTTGTTTTTCTACTTTTGAAGTACAAAAGTATGGCAAAATTTATGGTACATGTTTTGGCGAACCTATCCACAAATATCTGCCATACTGAATTGATTGTATAACCAAAAACAAGTTTCAGTTATGACAGGTAAAGTTAGTACAGCCATTGTGCTTTTCAAAAAAAGACAGAAGAAAAACGGTAAGTACCCGGCAAAACTCCGATTGACACACAACCGCAAACAGATGTATTATAACATCGACAACAAGAACCGGGTTTATGAGTTTACAGAAGATGAATTTTCTAAAATCACATCAGTAAAACCAAGGGGTATTCATAAGGATATTTCTATTGAGTTTTCATTAATAGAAGAAAAAGCCCAAAAGATTATTCGTTCATTTAGTGAGTTCTCATTTGATAAATTCAAAACACACTTCGGAATATCGGGAACTGACTTACGTAACATTTACTACTTTATGGATTTAGCTCACAAGAAGTATTCTGATACAGGTCTTGGTAATAAATCTGTAAAATCCACAAAGACCGCATTGGTTGAGTTTACTAAAAAAGATAAATTCCTTGATTTTAGAGAAATAACCCCTACAAAACTTCACGAATTTGAGAAGTTCTTACGAGAAGATAAAGGGCTTAAAACTGCTACTGTATATTGCTATACGAGTGCTATAAGAACAATGTTCTACCATGCAAAGCAGGAGAATGCCATTCCTGCTGACCTATTCCCTTTTGGAAGAGGAAAATACCAAGTGCCTAATTGTGCCAATATCAAACGAGCATTAAAATTGAGTGATATTGAAAAAATATATCATTACAATCCGGAACCATACACTCATGAAGAAGAAGCTTATTATCTGTGGATGTTTACATACTTATGCAACGGAATCAATATGAAAGACCTTTGCAACTTAAAGTTCAAAGACATTGGTACGGATTTTATTTACTTTATCCGTAAAAAAACAGAACATGCATCGGGAAAAACAAAACCTGTTACAGCTCCGATAACAAAAGATGTTAGGTTTATACTTGAAAAACTTGGTAATAGCGATAAGTCTCCAGATAACTACGTTTTTCCCTATCTCGATGACAACATGACCCGAAAGCAAAAAATGTATAAGATTGCTTGGAGAGTACGCAAGACCAATGTACACATGCAAAAGATAGCTGCAAAGTTGAGAATCAACGAGAACATTACAACTTACACGGCTCGCCATAGTTTTGCTACGGTTCTTAAACGTTCCGGAATATCAACCGAATTTATTAGTGAGAGTTTAGGACACAGAGACGTTAAGATAACCGAATCGTACCTTGATAGTTTTGAAAACGATCAGAAAAAAGAAATTGCAAAACACCTTACTGCTTTTTAAGATTAAGACAAACAGATATATTAATATTATTTTGACATACAAGCGCAAATGATACAGAGGAAAAAACTTGTTCTTGGTATAATGCTATTTCAATTAATTATAATTTAAAACAAAATTTAATGGCAGAACAAGGAAACGTAACATTTGAGAAGAATTGCCTTGCAGTATTTGAGAAATTACTGCAAGGCTACAAAAGAGCTAAAGAATCAAACGTATGGGAATCGAATATTGAAGAACTATTGGATAAGATGACACAGTTCCCGACAGACCCATTTTCATCAAAGCTGATGGATATGTTTGATTACGATTATCTGGTCAAAGCAGAAAGTATTGAAAATATAATTGAGAAGTCACTCACAATAAGAGAACAACTCAAGCACACAGAGAGATATGTTACCGTTAGTGAAAAGTATTTCACCCTTCCCTTTTTACCTCCAAACACACATCTTAAAAAGCTCGAAATATTCAATAGCAATGGAGAGCTATGCTATACGCAGAAAGGAAGAATGCGCATAAATATCATTCGATTATTCATTTGGATATTTCTCCGAGAGAAAAAGCAAAAACTACAAGATATTATCTCAGTTCAGCACGAATCTACGGAAATTAAGTTATTGGAAATTTACTACTACTCCGAATACATTAACTTATCTACCACCGACTATAAAGCCTATTACAACTTCTTTTGTGATTACTACGGAAAACTAAAGTTTCTCAACTATATCAGGGCAAACAACAATATAACGATTGAAACAATTGAACCAACAAGTGTTAAAACCATCAGTGAATTAACCAGCATTCGTCAGGTGATATGGGCAAAGTTCATTTTTAATCTCATAGGGTTAAGGCTGCGAGAAAACCTCGATACAAGCTCCCTGGCTAAGTTTCTACTTCTAATCAACAATATGAACCTTGAGGATTATAAAAACTCATACTTCTATAAGATTGCAGGTAAACTTCAGAATCTAAGCTCAAAAAAGTATTATCGGGAACTTGAGTATATGAGAACATATTTTCAAGAACGGAAAATTCCAACCAAGGATATAGACAATGAGTTAGAAAAATTGAAGCGGTAACCGAGTGAAAACTGACCGTTTTTTTATTTGTTGCCTTTTGCTTTGATAAAAAGTATCCGACAAAAATGGCAAAAAGTGTCCGACAAGGTTGTTTACCACACTTGTAAGGTGTTGAATATGTGAGTTGTGAAAATTATTTTAAAAATATCGGATAGTCCGACGTTGGAGAGTAGCATTGCCTCGCCTTAAACTTGCATCCATAAAATCGAAGTAAAAAAATGATTATGGATAAGCAAGAAAATTTCAATGCTGAGACATTAAAAAGTCTCGAAAAATTAAACAACCAGGTATCAGAATTGATACAGGTTCAAAGAAAAGCCATTACTGGGTACGACTATATTAATGTACACGAGCTTTCTCAATTGTTAGGCGAAAGTATCAGTACCATTTACAATAGAGTTCATCAAAAGCAAATCCCTTATTATAAGCCGGGTGGTAAAGTCCTATTGTTCAAAATAGGCGAAATCGAGGACTGGATAAAGTCAGGTCGTCACTCCCCCATAGATGAGATTAGGCAAAATATTTAATCGGTCAGCCTGTATAAATCTATGAATGTGAAGACTGAGAAGAATAGAAAGAAGAACAAAGGTCGGAAACAAGGTGTCAGGTTCTATTTATTCAAAAATCTACTGAGGAAAAAATCGAAAACATACACCATTCCGGAACACCTTATCTGTAAGCAAAAAAACATAAAAAAATAAGGCTGTTATGAGAAAAATATACATCTGCGGAAACGAAACGGAATCAGATGATGGAAGATATTATCTGGAAACAGACAAGATTACAAAAAAGCTGAAATCCATGAGGTGTTCCGTTGTCAATCCAACCGAAATCCCATACATACACATGGGTTGGACAGATGCAATGGAAAGCAGAATCAAGCAGTTGAAAAAGTGCCAGGCTATTTATGTTTTACCCAATTGGAAGGAGAATATCATGGCACGAATCGAGCTGACCGTTGCAATGGATTTGAAGCTTGAGACAATATTCCATCCTGTAAGTAACAAAGAGATACGAGAAATACTAACCTCCCTTAACAATTAGCAAGGTTCCGGCAGGGCTGGATAAGGGCAGCCCTGCCTATATATCGAGTAACATTTCAAACAAACGATTATGACAGAAAAAATTAAAACCATAGCAAAGATTAACAATGTCAGCATCATGCTAATAGACGATGCCGACAAGCTTGTTCCAATTAGACCTATTTGTGAAGCCCTGGGCATTGATGATAAAAACCAAAGGTCGAAAATTAAGAACGATGAAATTTTGGGTTCTGTTGGGGTGCTGAGCACCTCTACTGGCAAAGATGGAAAACAATACGAAATGTTTTGCTTGCCATACATGTATGCTTTAGGTTGGATTTTTACCATTAATCCAAAAAACGTGAAGGAAGAATCACAAGAGCCTATTATTAGGTACAAAATGGAGTGCTACACGGCTCTGTTCAACCACTTCGTTGGCCAGTCGGAATTTTTGGAGCATAAACAAAAAGCCATTGAAAAGCAGTTAGAGGATATTGAGAAAATCCGTTCCGATTATGGCAATCAGAAATTGCTGCTATCAGAGGCTAAAAAGGCACTCAACAAGGTTAAGGAAATGACTTTTGAGCAATGGCAGATAAACAAGCGACAACTTTCTATTGATTTTCCAAACTAAAACACATGACAGCATTAGCACCTAATACGGTATCGAAGTTATTTTACTTTGATAACCGTATAAAAAGCATCTTTGAGAAATACGGTCATACCGCAATCCCGTTTGATGGCACAAAAGTTCAAGCCATGATACACAAAGCGCAAAAGGAACTGGTTGCACTCTTTTACAAGATATGGGGTTCATCAATGGGGTATCACCTTTTAAACAAATTCTATGATTTCAGGGGAAACATTTACGAGTTCTTTATGAGCCTCGATAACAAGAACCGTGAATTATTGACAGGTAAAGATTGGTAGCCGATGGATGCTAAAAGGGTTATAGAGCAAATCAATGATGAAATTTACGAGGTAGTATCCGGTTTTATCACACTAAAGAAAGCAGGGAGCAATTACAAAGCGTGTTGTCCATTCCACAATGAAAAAACGGCTTCGTTTAGCGTAAACCCGGCAAAAGGTATTTTCAAATGCTTTGGTTGCGATAAAGGAGGTAATGCTATTGAGTTTATTAAGGAGCATGAAAATGTTGAATTTAAGGAAGCGGTTGAGATTGGCGCAAAACTTTTGAACCTCAATTTTGAATGGAAAAGAAGCACCAATTGGGATGAAGCCAAATTCAAACATGAAGAAAGCCTGAAAATAGCTTGTAATATCATTGAGAAATTCTTCCAGGAACAGGTCAACCATAAAAATGCACAGGATTACATTAAGGAGCGTAATCTTGTTATTCCTGAAAACAACAACTTTAATATTGGTTATGCTCCAAGCGGAAATGCTCTACTGTCCCATGCAAGGGAAAAGGGTGTAAAAATTGAAATATTGGAAGAAATTGGCGTACTGAAAAGCAACGACAAAGGCATTTATGACTTTTTCTACAACCGATTGATGTTCCCTGTATCCAACTCCAAAGGTCAAACCATTGCTTTCGCCGGGCGTGATTTGAACGAAAAACCAAAGATTAAGTACCTGAATACACATGAGAGCTGTATTTACACAAAAGGGAATGAATTGTATGCTTTGAATGTTGCAAGGTTCGCCATTAAAAACGAAGACCGGGCATATATAGTAGAAGGTTATACGGATGTACTTCGGATGCACTCTATTGAAGTAATCAATTCAGTTGCAACTGGTGGAACTGCACTAACAAACCCACAGGCAAAGCTCCTGAAAAAATATACCAATAAAGCTACGCTCATTTACGATGGCGATAGTGCCGGAAGAAATGCAATGTGCCGTAATGCTGAAATCCTGATTAAAAACCAATTTCATGTTTCGGTAGTTGTACTCCCCGAAAAACAAGACCCCGATTCACTTTTTACCGACAGCGATACGTTTCTTCAGTACGATGAAAAACAAGAAGATTACATCATCTATAAGACCGCTGAATATGCTGAACGCTTTGCAAACGACCCGGTAAAAAAATCAGAAGTAATAAAGCGGATGGCAGCCCTTATAAGCTGTTATGATAAAACGAACCAGGAGGTTTATCTCGACTTTGTTTCAGAGCAGATTAAACCAAAAAAAGCTTGGCAGGATGCTTTAAAGGAGAATAGCCAACCCGTTGAAAAGAAGGTCAGTAAAAAAGAGAATATCAACGACATTATAAAGCTGAAAAAAGAGCAACAGGAAAACTTCTTGGAGAATCAGTTTTATGAAGAAAAAGGGGCTTACTGGACTGTGGAGGGCAAGCATCCAAAGCAAATATCCAATTTCACATTTGAAGCTTTATTTTGTGTTTTCCATAATGATGGTCAAGGACGAATCGACTTGAAATACATTCTCAACCTAAAGAGCCAATACGGGCGAAAACGGCTTGCTACAATTTCATCCGATGACTTTTGTACCCCTGCATCATTTAAAAAGCAGGTTCACCGCAGACATGGTTTCTTTTGGTATGGGAACGACACCCAGCTCGACAGCATAAAGAACGTAAAGCTTTTGGGCATACCGGAAGCAAAGGAACTTGAAAGGGTTGGTTACAATGTAAAAAACCGCTTTTGGGTATTCGCCAATGGATTGTATTACGATAAAACATTCCATGAGATAGATGAGTACGGTGTTACCACACATGCAAAACGAATAAACAGTATGGATGAGTTTAAGGAGATACCGCCTGAAAGTCAGATTCGTATTGATGATACTTTTCATGTTTTAAATACCACCGCAGAATTTATCGGAAAATACGGAACGGATAATCTGAAAGATAAAATTAAACAGGGACAGGTACATCTTTTACATTTCTTCTTTTTGCCGTATGGGAAGCTGTTAAGAATAAGTACCAGCGATAGCGGAAACCCGTTCAAAGAAAACTCGAAGTACATAGCTCCCCCCAAAAACAGTGATTGGGATTTTGGCAAATGGGCAACATCAATGAACAAGGTTTATCCCGGCAATGCAGAGCTGCTTATAGCCTACTACATTGCAACCGTATTCAGCGATGTAATCTACAAAGCCAATTTCGGATACTTTCCTTTGTTGTTCCTGTTTGGTAAAAGGCAATCGGGTAAAAGTACGGCTGCTCGAAGTATCATGTATATGTTTGGTAAGCCTCCAATGGAAGACGGCATCAACCTTGCATCGGGCAGTACAAGTACAGGTATGCAGCGTAGTATGGATTCCACGACCAACCATCCGTTTTGGGGCAATGAGTACAAGAACAGCATCCATAAAAATACCATCGAGGCGTTAAAAGGTATAGCCGACCGAAATGGAAAGCTTACTGGTGTAAAATCGGGCGGTAATGAAACACGAATTGCAAAGCCCAGGGGTTCAGGCATTATTAGCGGTCAGGATTTACCCACACAAGACCCGGCTCTCTCAAGCCGAAGTTTGTTAGGTGAATTTGACGATACCAATCGGGGAAAGTATGAAGACCTGAAAGAATTTAAATCAGCCGAAGAAAGCTTGCAGTTTACCAACATTACATGTTCGGTTTTCGATAACCGACATTTAATAGAGGAATATTACTCCAAAGAAGAACCAGGTATTAGTTCAGAGGTCATGGATGAATTAATAAGTGAATTTGGTAACGTTGACCGCAGGACTGTGTTGAATATTTCATCGGTACTTACACCTATGAAAATTCTAATGGAACAATCCGATTTAAAGTTCCCTTTTGATTATCAAACGGCAAAGGCTGCCCTAATCCGTTCAGCAAAACTTACTATTTCGGTACAGAACCAGAGTGATGAAGTAGAACAATACTTTCATGTGCTGCAATCACTTATTAACCTATATAGGCTGACCGAAGATGTACATTATAAAATTGTTAATGCCGACCAAAATACAAAACACCTTTACCTGAGAGTTGGGGCTATTCATGGCTTGTATCGGGAACAGGCACGAAAAGAAGGATTAACCGTACTTGACCAGGCTGTTGTTGGTGAGTACCTGAAAAAGCACCGCTCCTTTGTGGATTACCGGAGAAAGAATGTGAAGTTCGGTGAGAACAGGACAAGTGCCTACATAATGGATTACGACATCCTGATAGAGCAAGGTATTGAAATGGAACGGTTCAGTTTGTAGGAATAAAGTAATGGAAATATATTTTTTACCCCGACTTATGGTACTAATGCAAAAACCGTCCTCATTTCCTCACTTACTAAGTATGGAGTATAATAATATACTGATATATAATACTATATACTTTAATGTTCTAAAAATAAGTGAGGACGGCTGAGGGAAAAAAGAGGAAATATGAGGGAAACGTGAGGAAAAATCTTCCTATTTCCTCACTCGTCCTCATTGTCCTCAAATTACTCGATTGATTATCATGCGATTAACTGCAAAATGAGGAATGAGGACACTTTTTGAAAAATACCATAGCCTCTGAAAAAAAAGAATTTTCAATAAAACAGGAACAAGATTAATATACAATTAAACACTTTTTATGCGATGAAAAAGAGCAGTAACGTACAGAAAAACAATAACATTCACGACAACTTCTTTAAAAGCCTTTTCTCTGTAAAAGAGAATCTTGAAGATTTACTATTAGGTACACTTCCGAAAGAAGTGCTACAATGTTTAAAACCTGAAACACTTGTTTATGACCCGACCGAATACGTTGACCAGGAACTTGCTCCATATTTTAAAGATGTTTCATGCAATATGTTCTATGGACACACCAATATCAAAGTTTCGCTACTGTATGAACACAAAAGCTATCCCGACAAAAATATACACTTGCAATTGCTTAGATATATCCTGAACGTATGGGAAAATCAGGCTGCCAACAAACAGCCACTTACTCCTGTTATTACGATGGTATTCTATCATGGAAAACCGAAATGGACGGATTCGGGTTTTGTTCAGGTTCCGGAGGAACTAAAACGCTTTGTTCCTTTATTTGATTATGCTTTGTTCGACACCAAGGATATTGAAGACCATGCCATTATCCGACACTTTAAACGACCAAGTGTAAAAGTAGCCGTATGGTTTATGAAGCGTAGCGACAATCTTATTGGCTTTATCAAGAATAATCCTGATTTGGCACGAGAAATGTTCAGTCAGCTAAAGGAGATTGACGAAACTATTTTCCAAAAAATAGCGTTATATTTGTATAAAGTTTCTGGTTTAGAAACTGATAAAATTGATGCGATTATGGAAACAATTTCACCACAAGTTAAAGATGCTTTTGCAGAGGCAGCCAACGAACTGAAATATATAGGTAAGAAAGAAGTTGTTGCTAAAATGGTTGCCAAAGATTATTCGGATAAAGAAATATCTGAAATAACAGATGTTGCCATTGAGGATATTCAAAAGATTCGGACAAATAACTCTCATTAAAGAGTAAATAATCTAAAATATAGCCCGGTATCAGTTTTTGTATCGGGTTTTTTATTGCCTTATTTTATCATTTATTGCCTTTTGAATATTACTTTTGTATAAATAATAACAGTAAAACTTATAATTTGAAATAAGAATAAAGGAAGCGAACATATAATCTTAAAATATTAAGACTTAATCTCTTAACAATCGAAAATCGCCAAATTTTAATTGCAGTAAAGAGAGTAGGTACGGGCGTGGTCTGTACTACTTTACTGCGTGGGTGTTTGGCGATACCTCGATTGTTGGTGGTTTCAGTGCCACGCTTCTTTTTTTATACCATAGAGAATGAAAGATTTATATGTTTGGTTGCAAAACGAGGTAAACGAATCGCTTGAGTTATTAGATAATGAAATAATAAAAGATGAAGCAGATAAAATAGTCTTCTCTTCCAGTAAAGAATTCCTGAATAACAGTAAAGATGTATTGAAAAAATTGGTTGACCTCCTATCTAAATATGATTTGGATATAATGAAACTGATTAATTTAATTGCCAAACTAAAAACCGAGGGTAATGATGCTGATGAAGATGCTATCATTCAATCTATGATTGTGAAAATGTTGGAAACAAGCTCCCTGGACCCAAAAACTCGATAATTATCTCTATCTTTATGTAGCTAATTGTTAAGGGTATAATACTTGAATTTATGCCCAATTATCATTTTACCACTTTAAAAATGAGCCTCTTATCGGGGCTTTTCGTGTTTATATACCTTTCGTGTTTTAACAGATGCTTTTATTTGCTTCATTTTATTGCCCGAATTTATTCGATAATATTTCAACATGGTCTAAAAAATCTCACTTGTATTATTAAACTAACATATCTTTTCCGCCATTTGGGAAAAGCAGTCTTAAAATTCCTCCCTATTCCCCATTATTGCTATTATTTTTTTCAATCTTCTCAAAAGACTTTAAAATATACCCTTCCAAAAAATCAATATTCAAAAAAGTCTTTAAAATATTGTCTTAAAGTACTCAAAAGCAGTCAGCATAAGCTAAAAAGTACTCAAAAACCTTCAAAAGCAGTTAAAATATACTCTACAAGGCTGCTCTTCTCAATATTACAGGAGCGTTATCGCTCATTTTTTAACCCAAATCCAACACTATGATTGTACGCAGAACCATATTAAAGCAGGATTTGGTGAAGAAACTTTACCCTGATAGCGTTTCAGTTGATGCAGCTATGCAACAACTACGAAGGGATATTGAATTGTGTCCCCAATTAAAAGAACAGATAGCCAATACAGGGCAAACCAAACGCCATTACTACAACAAACAACAGCTCCTCTTAATCCTGGAACATTTTTGTATAACACTTGAAGAATTTGAACAGCTATGAAGTATTTCTTAGGTATAACCGATATTGAACAAGCCAAACTACATTACCGAAAATTAGCAAAACAATTACACCCCGATAAAGGCGGAACTGACGTTGACTTTCAGGAGATGCAAACTGAATACAAGGAATTTCTATTAAGCTTGCAGCAAGAACAAGAAGTTGTTACTCCTACACGGAAAACAACATCTATCGAAAAGGAATTGATAAACGAGATGAGTAAGCTTGCCAAAGTCCTGATTAAAAAACAAGTACCTCAAAATTACCTACGACTGAAAATGCAAACCTCAGAATCAACCCTAAAGAAAACTTTATTAAGTCAAGTAATTGACATTTTGAATGAATTATAATTTGGTAGTAATAAATTATTCTTTTGTTTGGATAACCAAATTAGTCGGCACACTACCGACTTTTTTATGCTCAATTTTTGACAAATATCTTCAAACACTTACAAACTCCCTCAAGTTCCATTAAACCCCAACACCCCCACCATAAGCCTACTATATGTTTGTTTCCATTATGGAAGCAAGCACAAAGAAAATATTAGGCACATTAGCAGCAGTTGCAGCCGTTGGCGGTGGTTTCTACCTGATTAAAAAAGGCAAAAAGCTTCTTGCCGGGGCAAAAATGAACTTTGCTCTTTTAGGATTCCGCATCCACAAGATGAACTTACAAGAAGTTCAGTTTGCCGTAAAGCTTCGTTGCTACAATCCCACCAAAGCACCCATCACATTAGCCGTTAACCAGGTTGTTGCAAACTACAAAGGTTCGGCAGTTGCTTATTCTACCCCCGATATTAAAGGACTTACCATTGGTGCTGGCAAAACACAAGAGCCTGAAATCGTTTTTCAAGTGCCATACCTAAACCTCATGGGTAAAGGTCTTACTCTTTCCTTGCTTTCCAATACTCAGCAACTTAAAGCTGATATGACTTTCACCATGACCATCAGCGTTAATGGCGAAACTCTTACTACCACGCAATCATTATCAGAGGACGAAAATATGAACGGATTAGCATTGGGCGAATTGGGCATTGTATCCGGCCCACGAAACACCCAAAACGGTAAACGTTTCAACCACCTTATAAAAAAGGCAAACGGACAGGACACATTTATAAAAAACGGCAACGTAATTGAAACCGTTGAAAGTTGTATTGATATTATCGGTACACATTTTCGGGAAGTCGAAGAACTGGCAAGTAGCCTTCAAGGTGATTCGCTCAAAGAATCTTGCCGAAACATCTTCAACTTTTCATACAATTATTTGCAGTACCATAAAGACGATGACGGAACAGAACAGCTCCGTACTCCATCTCGCTCTTGGTTAGACGGACAAATCAAGTTCAAACAGAAAGGCAAATCAGATGCAGGAATTGACTGTGATGATTACAGCATTTTTGTGGGTTCGCTTTTAAAGTGTTTGGGCATTCCGTTCAAGCTACGCATTACCAAGTATGACGGTAAGAAGAACTTTCAACATATCTATGTGATTGTTCCTGCCGTTGGTGATTCCGAAGATGAAATTATAATCGACCCTGTTCTCTCAAAATTCGATTACCAAAAGCCATACAGTTTTGAACGTTCTGATTTTGATATGTCATCACTTCAATTGGCAGGGCTTCGAGGTATTGATGGTATCACAGGTACAAGTGCATTAGGTTTGCCCATATCGGTTTTATCAGGTATTGATTTAGCCGGAGGTGTTCAGGCACAAGCCAACCATGAAGACCTTATTGCTATTGTTTCAGGTGTTGACTTTGACGATGCCATAAACGGCTTGGGTGATGCCGAAGATGCCACCTACAACTATTTAGTCCGAACCCGGAATTATCTTTTAAAGAATCGAGACAATAAGGACAAAATGGCTCATATCCAAAACCCTGACCAATTTATATCCATGTTGGACCAAGCTATTAAGTTTTGGAATACTCCACAGCGTGATGCCGTATTGGATAAGCTATCGGATATTGAAGAAAAGCTTGCCGAAAAAGGTCTGATTAAATACGATTCAGAAGCCATCCAGGGATTGGCTGAATTGGATGAGTTGGACGATGAAATGGACGGCTTGGGAAGAAGAAAAAGACGTAGAGGTCGATTCTTCAAGGCAATAAAACGTGTCGGTAAAAAGATTGGTAAAGTAGCCAAGAAAGTAGTTAAAGCCATCGTAAGGTTTAATCCTTTATCCATTGCTATCAGAGGCGGATTATTGGCAGCCTTGCGTCTAAATATGTTTGGAATTGCTAAGAAACTACAATATGCCTATCTGCCTGATGACCTTGCAAGCAAATACAACATCGACCCTGCTAAACATGCCAAACTGAAAAAGACACATGGCAAGGTTCGTAAGCTATTTAAAGGCTTACAGGGCAAAGAATCCAACCTTAGAAAAGCAATCCTGAAAGGTGCAAAGCAAAAGAGTTCCGATTTCTCCCTAAAAGGCATTGATGGTTTACTTGCCGATTTAAAAGGCTTAGAAGCCATTGGCGAATTGGCAGAATTGGGCAATATGGGTGCAGTAGCCACAGCAGCCTCAGTAACCGCAGCTAGTGGTGTGTTGGCAAAAATCGGAAGCTGGTTAAAGCCTATCAAAAACATCTTTACCAAGGTTAAAGATAAATTCAAAAAAGCAGCTCCTGCAACAGAAGCGGTATCTCAATTTACCAATCAGGCAGCTCCAACAACCGAGGCTTATGCTCCACCAACAAACAGCGTGATGCCTCCATCCAACAGCATCATGCCACAGTCAGGCAGTTATACTCCCCAACCCATAATGAAATCCGGAAACTACACTCCACAATCGACTACAACGAATCCTACTGCAACAGGCAAAAAGAAACTGAGCAAGGGAGCAAAAGTTGGTATTGGTTTAGGTGTTGCAGCTCTCGTTGGTACAGGAGCTTATCTCATGTTCCGCAAAAAAGACAGCACTCCGGCAAAACGGAAATCATCCCCCAAGAAGACTTCCAATAAAGAAGATTTAGGAAGCATCAAGCTTCAATAAATAATTGTGAATCAATAATTAAAATTTAGAAAACATGGCAGTTAAAAAATCAACGTCAAGTACCCCAAGGAGAACTTCAAGAGGTACAAAGATTGACTTTATGAAAGCTACCAACAACATAGGCAAGCCCATTGCTGCCGTAGCAGGGTTTGCAGTTGGCAAGTACGCTTTAAAAAAGTTGGAAAAGAGCCAGACCGTTAGCGGTTTGTTGGGCAACGAAATGAAAACCTACATCGTTCCGGCAGCCGTTACTATGGGCGGTTTGGTGGGTACACAGTTTACCAAAAACGAGTATGTAAAGCTGGGCTTGGTAGGTGCAGCAGGTGCAGGTGTTGAATCCATCATCAAGAAAGCCACAGGTAAGACCATCCTTCAAGGATTAGAGGGCATTATCGGTGATGAAGATTACAGCGACATGGATGAAATGGACGGACTACGTGCCTTAAATCCAATCACACAAGCTCTCCCGGCAGCCGACATTGACATCGAGCGTGAAATTCAGGCTTCGGTATCAGGCGCAGCATCGGACTATTCAATGAGTGACGACCCGATAGGTAGTGCAGCCAATGATTACGCAATGAGCGATGAGCCGATTGGTAGTTCGGATGATGATGATGAGCCTGTTGGTAAAATCCAAAACCTCGACCCCGATAGCATGGACTATGACATCTTTTCGGGCGATATGATGGCATCCTGATTCTCACTAAATAACATTTAATCAATTTAATAACAAAGGCTAATAAGCCGCAAAACAAATTATCATGGCAGAAATTAATGAGCAAAATGATTTGTACCCTTCGATGGAAGAAATAGAGGGTTTAGAAGAAGCGATTCTTGAAAAAGAGGAAGATGCTTTAGAGAAAGAAGAAGACCAGGACGATGCAGTCGAAGGCATTGGCGATTTAGGTCGTTCACGCCGTAGAACAAGACGCAGAGGGCGAAGAAGTCGCAGAAAAACCAGCCGAAAACGTGCTGTGCGTAGGTCATACAATGCCGGAGCAAGAAGTACGGCTGTAAAAACAGGACTTACGAAAGACCTGACTTCAAAAGGTCAGTTTGAACTTCGCAGACAGCAGTTGCCACCAGAGGTGCAAAAAGCATTGAAAGATGCACGTATGCAAACCGTTGACACGGCAATCTACACTGTTAAGTCGATTAAGGATAAGTCTGACATTGATTTAATGGAAGCATCGGACGATAAAAAGGCTGGTCGTACCAACCTGAACCGTGCGCAGTTGGATTCAGGAAAGTATTTCCTGTTAACTGATATTGTTCTTGAGTACGCTCACGGAGCATCGGAAGAAGACAACGACCCGGCAGATTTTGCATTCGGTCAGTTTGCTTTACCTCCGGCAATCCTGAACGGTACTTTCGAGATGACATTAGGCACGAAGGTAATTGTACCTGAAATCTCATGTGCGGTATTCGATGATACCGATACCACTAAACGCAAATTCCAATACAAGCTTGCCAATCCAAAGTGGTTAAAGCCATCAATGGATATTACACCAAAGCTGAACATGCCGAAATCGGTATCGGGTGATAAGATTTACCACCCTGCCGTTAAGGTTACGCTATTGGGAACTATCACAGAGAAAGCATAAGAGCTTGATATGTCATAATCGTTCGGGGGCGGTCAGCGGTTGTTAACCGCCCCTTTTTTCTTCTTAATCATTTCAAAAATGGAAGTACAAGACAATAACATACGCAAATTACAGGTCGTGAAATTCGAGGTCAAAAAAGGTCAGACTTACGAATTTAACGGCAATACCAAAACGGAACACGACCGTATCAAAGGCATTTTCTTACGCTTATCCAACCAAAAGGCATTACCCGGTGCCACACTAAGGGTTTGGATTGATGATACCGAGATAATCCCCGATGATACCGAGGTGGCATTGCTTCACCACAACGATGACATGAGTATTAAGGACGTGGCTTTCCCTGTGGATGAAAAAGCCAAGAACAGCCCTGTGCGTGTCATTTACAAAGACGACAGCGAGAACCTGGCTGTTAATGAAAGCTACAATGTTCGTGTGTATCTGCTTGCCGAGGTAGAAAAAAAGAAATAACCCAGAAATCTCCCGACAATGAAACGATATTTTGTAATTACAAAAACCTCAGTTGGCAACAAACACATCAACGAACAGGACTTGCTCCCAGCTTCCTGTAAACTGATTACAGGCATTGCAATAAACGCCCTGGTTAAAAAGGAATCAGAATTGGAAGATGTAACTCAGGATTTAGCTTTCCCCCAAGCTTTAATATCCGATTTGTTACTGACCGATGGCATTACCAACCTGTTCTACTCATACCTACGCACAAGGGCAAGCGAAGCCGAAAGTAAAGACTTTTTTGAAAGTGATATTCTTCCGGCAATCGTTGATATTTTGAGCAATAACATCAAATTTACTTGCCTTGATGCCGACCAGCAAAACAACCTGAACAACAGCATTGCAGAGCTTTTCAATACACAGTTTGCCGATTATCTCTACAACGAAGTGGGTTTGTTTGAAAAAGGTCAAACCATAACAAGCCTTGAATTTGCCGACTTGATAGCACAGGAAACATTAACCTTTGCCTATCTGCATAAATCCGATGTTTTTCTTCGCCCTGTTCAGGCTTACAAACAGCCTGAACCTTATGAATGTGGCAACATCAGCCTATTGGTTAATGGCAACAGTTTTCTATTGCGTGACTACATGCTTACTGCAAACCGAAAGGTCAAGCATTTAAGCAAAGAGGTTATCCCTTTCCACGAGCCTTTTGAGGTAAACAGCAATATCCATACGGTTTTTAAGAGCAATAAAAACAGCGGAGACAATACGCTAACCATTAGAATCTACATTGAATATGAACACGAGTGAGTTATTACATACCATCGCAAAAGACCGTGTTTCAGGGATGCGAACCATTGACAGCTACCAATTAAAACCAACGGTGATAATGGTAACAGGTGCGGATATTTCGCTGGACCTGAAAAACGACATGTGGATTCTGAACACCAAAGGTCTGCCAAGCTCTATTGATGAAATGGAACTCATTAGCAGCGATAACGTGTTTACCGCTACACCCGAAGAATACGACTTTATGGATGAGTACCGCTACCAGGTATTCACCGATTACATAGACATCAAAACCCAAGCGGAAAGCTTTAAGCCTTACCGATTGGAGTTTGTAAAGATTATTCCCCACCGAAATTAATACGACTATGTTGGATTACAGAGAGCAAATACAAAGCATATACGAGTTTATAAAGCGTTCGGAGGACGAACAAAAGTACCCTTACGCTTACGAAATATACCTGGTTACCGCAGCACAGGAAACGGCACTCACATCAAGAACCTCCGGAACGGATAAGTTTAATCGAGACATTGAAAGTGCCATTGAAAAAGCAAAGCAGTCTCACGGTTCACTCAGGGTTGATGTGTTTGGAGGCAAAAGCCCAAATGCCAGAAGCCTGAACAGCTATACAGTGAATATCAGCAAGCTTTTGAACCCACCCAAAGAACCCATTGAGAGAGCGGAAATACAAACCATCATCCAGGAGGAAATGAAACAGAGCCAAATCCAAAACAACACCAATGGATTGGGTGAACTGGATTCCTTGTTAGGATTATTTTCAGGAGATAACCCTGCCGTAAAATCCAAGCTTGACGGTCTGTTCGGTGTGTTCAATGCCTTATCGGGCAACAACAAAGAGGTTGAGCGAATCAGCTACCAAAAGCAGTTGGATGATTTTAAGTTCGAGACACGCTACAATACTTTGGAAGAAAAGTATGAGCGTTTACGCAACGAAAATGCAGAGCTACGTGCCGAAAAAGACCGCTACCAAAGCGAAAACAGGGAACTAAAAACCGATAAGACAGACCTTGAAAGCCGTCTTGCCGGGTATGCTCCCAATGAAGTAATGAAACGAGTTGCCACAGGTGCATTGGTGGGTATCGGTTCACGCTTACTTACCAACAGCCCGAAAACAGCAGAGCTATTGGGATTATCAGCAGAAGAACTCAAAGGAGCTTTGGGGATGCTTGATGATACCGAAGAAGAATCGGCACAACTCCCTGAAACCAATGTTGAGATTACCGACATAGGTACAGCTAATACTCCCGAAGACCGCAAGAAAGCTGAAATTATTAAAAAGCTATCCGATGCCCTTATGACATGGGAACTACAAGACGTAGCCAAGATTGCAAACATCGTTGGCTTATGCCTTGACAAAGCGGAGCTGATTAATAAAACCCTCCTGTTCCTGAACCAAGCCGTGAATGGCATATCAGAGCCGGAACCAGGAAATGCAGAGTTTGAAAACGAAGATTTAGATAACGATTAATACATACGATTATGAGAAAGTTTAAAGTAGGAATCACCATTGAAGCTGACAGTACCGAAGTAGTTCAGCAAGTAGGAAACCTTTTGCAAAATGCAGTCAACAAGGTTGAGCAACAGGACATGATTAAGCTTCTGACCAAGGTTGCCAAGAACCCAAAGATTGTGAAGACCGCATTACGATACATCTAAAACAATTATACCGTGCAATTAGATAAAGCAAATAAAGCAGCATTAATTACAACAGGAATCAAATTTGGTGTCCCGGTTGTAGTAGCCGGAATTGGATTCTTCGCTATCCGAAAAATTATCAAAGGGAAAAAGAATACAGATGGAACATCATCCCGGATAGCTCCATCCATAAAAGATACAGTCATTGAAAAGGCTAATCTTACTATCTCCACTTCTGATGCAGCTTTGTTTGCAAATACCTTGTATGGTGCAATGTTAGACTTTGGAACGGACGAGAAAACCATCTTCAGTACTATGGATAAAATCAACAGTAAGGACGATATGCTACTTGTGATTAAAGCATTTGGAATGAAGCAATACTTATGGGGCGGTCGTGCAGCATTCCTTGGTCAGGACTATAACCTTATTGGATGGCTAAGAGCTGAACTAAGCGAAAGTGAAATTTCAAAAATCAAACCCAAGTTCGATAGTTGGGGAATCCCTCTCTAAACTCTAACAATAAAGCTATGGACAAGAAGAAAAAGATATTATTTATTTCGGGAGGGGTGTTAACCACAGGGGCAATAGTAACCACAATTGTAATGATTCGCAGACGAAACAAACGCAAGCGTGGGCTATTGCCTCCTCGTGGTTCAAACGTTTTGACAACCAACAATAACGAACTGCCCTCAAACTTTCAGAATTGGAACGGTGGTAATACCTACCTCTCAAATGCACCCAGGGGCATACGCAACAACAATCCGGGAAACCTGATTTTCACCAACATCAAATGGAATGGTAAACTGCCCAAAGAGCAAAATAAGGACAGACGTTTTGAAATGTTTATTGCTCCGGTTTATGGTGTTCGTGCCATGATAAAAGACCTCAAGCACGACATTGAAAAGGGCAAGAATACAGTGCCGTTATTGGTTGAAGAATATGCCCCCCGATTTGAAAACAATACAGACCATTACATCCAGACGGTTTGCAAGGATTTAAAGGTCAGCAAGAGCGCAAAGCTCCTGCCTACAAAAAATACACTCCGCTTATTGGTGCTTTCAATGACAACGGTTGAGACAGGTGGTAATTACGTCTCGAACCAATTGTTTGAGCAAGCCTACGCAATAATTTAGCAATTAAAAGACTTTAGATATGGGAACGATAAAGATGTTTAGGGGAACAACCCCACCGTTATTGAAAAAAGGCGAATGGGCTTCGGATGGCCAGTACGCTTATTTGGGTATGGAACATGAACAATACAAAGTGTTTCAGGGCGTGTTTGATATGAGTAAAGACCAGCAGATAACAGGTTTTGAATACGATGTTGAACGCAAAGCGATTATTATTCCTTCGGGAACTCCTTTTTCAAAGCTTCAAAGGCTGTTTGATTCCCTGCCTAAAGCATTGAAGTATCATACCAACAAAAGTGCAAGTATCAGCATCATGTTCGAGGATGGTACTTACATCAACGATTTGGGAACGTTCCTGGTCCTTCGTGATTTCTCCTACCAAATTAACATCTGCTCATTGAGCAATAAGGTGGATGGCGTAGTTGGAACATACGTGAAGCCTGTGATTTTCCAAAGTGATAAGGCTATTGAAATTTACAATAGTGCTATCAATTTTGCAGACATACGCTTTGAATATACTGATGCCGGAAGCGGTGCAATAGCTTTCCTGAACAGTACCACCAACATTGACGATTGTTGTTTCGAGGCAAAGGTCAATCAGTCCTGTGTATTCGATAGAGGCTACAACAAGATTGTATTTTCTGACACCTACTTCAAAATGAACAGGGATATTCAGGACACGATACTTGACAGGGCTTCGGTTGGTTCATTCATCAATATTGCACGTTCAAAATCCGCTCCGGAATACAGACCAAAAACCATTGTTCAGCAAATTAGTGGTGGTTTGATTATCGCCGGGAATGTTGAAGACTTGCTCATATCAGAGAAAAGCCCTGTGTATATGCCCAATGGTGGTATCGAGGTGCATGGCGGTTTTGTGACTGACCCTGACGGTAATATCAATATTGCCATTCCGACAAAGCTTTCGCAGTTGGAAAATGATATGAACCTGACTTCCAATTTTCAGGAACTGCAAAATAAACCTACGACCATTAGTGCAGAACAGGCAACGGCAATTGAGAACAACAACAAAAAGAGCAGCTACCCACAAGCAGATGCAGAAAAGCTTGCAGGGATTGAGGAAGGTGCTACTGCCGGAGCTGATTGGAATACCAATATTCAAAACAAGCCTACTACTATTTCGGTAGAACAATCGGCAGCAATCGAAGCGAATACACAAAAACGTTCTTATCCCGAAGCCGATGAAAACAAGTTGACAGGGATTGAAGAAAACGCTACTGTTGGAGCTGACTGGGACACGAATGTGCAAAACAAACCTGTTACCATCTCTCCACAACAAGCAGCCGATATTGAAGCCAATAACGCAAAGCGTAGTTATCCCCAAGCTGATGAAGACAAACTTTCAGGCATTGAGGAAAATGCAACTGTTGGAGCAGATTGGAATACAAATATCGCTAACAAACCTACTACAATTTCAGAGGAACAGGCGACCGCAATTGAAGCGAATACAGCTAAACGTTCTTACCCCGAAGCTGACGAAACCAAGCTTGGAGGAATTGAAGAAGGTGCGACTGTTGGAGCGGATTGGGAAAGCAATATCCAAAACAAACCTGTTACCATTTCGGCAGAACAGGCAGCAGCCATTGAAACCAATGCCCAAAAACGAAGCTATCCACAAGCTGACCAGGACAAACTTTCGGGAATTGAAGAAAACGCCACAGCCGGGGCTGATTGGAATACAAATATTGCCAATAAGCCTGCTACCATAACAGAAGAACAAGCTACCGCCATTGACGCGAACACAGCAAAACGTTCTTATCCCGAAGCAGATGAAACTAAACTTGGAGGAATTGAAGAAGGTGCGACTATTGGAGCTGATTGGGAAACCAATATTCAAAATAAACCTGTTACCATTTCGGCAGAACAGGCAGCAGCCATTGAAACCAATGCCCAAAAACGAAGCTACCCACAAGCTGACCAGGACAAACTTTCGGGTATTGAAGAAAATGCCACAGCCGGAGCGGATTGGGAAACGAATATCGCCAATAAACCTACTACAATAACAGAGGAACAAGCTACCGCAATAGAAGCAAATACAGCAAAACGAACTTATCCCGAAGCGGATGAAACAAAGCTTGGAGGAATAGAAGAAGGTGCTACTGTTGGAGCTGATTGGGAAACCAATATTCAGAATAAACCGACAACCATTTCGGCAGAACAGGCAGCAGCCATTGAAGCCAATAATGCTAAACGTTCATACCCCGAAGCGGATGAAACTAAACTTGGTGGTATTGAAGAAAATGCCACCGTTGGAGCTGATTGGGATGTCAATTTGCAGAACATTCCTGATTTCCTGAAAAAGTTCTTACAGGTGTATGCTGATTCCGGCATTTTCTCAGGTGAAGATTGGGAAGCAAAGCTGGCTGAGATACTGAACTTCCAAATCAACTTCATGAAAAACTTCGTGGATGCCGATGTGGATAGCCTATCGGTAGATGTTGCAGGAAACAATCTGAAGCTCACTTTCAAAGACGAAACCGACAAAACCATTACACTACAATAATTATGAAAGCATTAGTAATAGCAAGCCTTTTCACGGCATTTATAGCGTTGGTAGTTTATCTTACTTCCATCATAGCGGTTCATGGCATCCGCAAATCAATTTCCGATAGCAATTACTTTTTACGCAAACCTTACAAGCTTGTATTTGAGATAGTGATGTGGGTTTGTGGACTGGCCATCATCATTACAGGTCTGTTTATTAAAGAATCTGCCGATTGGTGGGTTATCGGAGGTGGTATCGGAATCTTTTTAGTCGGTGTGTTTTCCGACTTTAAGCGAAACCTGTTTATTCGCATTGCTCACTATGTATCGGCAATTGGTGGTTTTGCGCTCCTTGGATTAAGCTATTATTTCAGCTTCGGTAATATCGAATACACCATCATCATAGCTATTTCGGCTTTGATTGCAACAGGCTTTGCCGATAAACGAATCTGGTGTTTGGAGTTGACAATGGCAGCAGAGATATTCATTGGTCTTTTCTATTTGGCTCACACAATCATGTAGTTCTTGTTTGTTCATGGATAAAAAGGGCTACATATCAAGGATTCGTGAGGATTTAAAAGGCGGACGTAAGCACTCTAAAACCACTATTGAAAGCATTGCCAAAAGCTTCGGTATTGCCAATAAAAACTTGGTGAAAGAATTTACCGAACTGGCAATAATCCTTAATGCAAGAGAGATAGCACACGACAGTTCGCTGACCACTTATGAAAAATACCTTGATATTGTAGCCCTGTATCAATCTCAGGTCAACCTATCCATGCGAACAAGCATGAGCGTATTGATGCAGCAATATTCCACTCCAGCACCCATTTCGTTCCTTGCATCGAGTTATATTTTAAAATCAGGTAGCTTATCAGGCTACAAAGCTTTTAAGAATATCGTTAAAGGTGGAACTAAAGGTAAAATTGTCGGGAACGCTCACCTTACCAATGATAAAAACGATTTCCCAAAGTATTTAGAGCCATCGGCAGGGAACGGACTTTTAACCATTGCTTTGCCTTATCACTATACCCATGTTAACGAGCTAGACGATGTTAGACTTGCTAACCTGAAAGAACAACCTTTTGCAAAGGTCAGCTCTTGGGATGCGTTAAAACCTCCGGCAGCTTATGACAGAACTTTTGATGGTATAGTTACGAATCCACCTTTCGGTTCACTTTCTCAACCTGAACTTTTCGGAAAGTTTAAAATCAAGCGATTGGAACATGCAATGGCATTAAACGCTTTGCGTTGCATGAAGGATGACGGTAAGGCAGCTATCATCATTGGCGGTCATACCACTTGGGACGAACATGGTCGGGTTACGGCAGGAACTAACCGTATTTTCCTGAATTACCTCTACCACTTTTACAACGTTGAAGATATTATCCCGATTAACGGTAAAAAGCTTTACTCCAGACAAGGAACTTCAATCAATACCCGATTGATTTTGATTGATGGAGCAAAAGCAGTTCCCGATGGAGCAGCTCCGCTTAAAAATATATTACACAGCACCGTTGTCAATACCCATGAAGAACTTTGGGACAGGGTTGGTTTAGGAAATAGTAGAAGCCCAAAGCCACAAACCAAAGATGTGAAGGTCATTAAACTTCGTGCTAAAGCCATCCTGATAAAGCAGAAACAACTTCCGTCAATGAATACCCAAAAGAGTTTTGAAATAATCCATAATGAAATTGTGGACTATTTAAAGAATATCAAAGGCGCGTATCAAATAGAAGATGTGTTTGAGAGTCCCAATAAATACGGTGATGTTGTTTCTCATTTCTCAGCAAGATACGAACAGAAAGACAGGTGGAATTATAGGAAAGCTCAATTTGTTATTACCTGGAATCAGTTAAGACTTTTCATCCCTGATTTTGGTTACAGAACACTTCCCGATACTGACATTAAAAACCTTTTGCCACTTCTGAAAGAAGGTTTTCCACTACTTTTTAATTCCCCTGCTTAATATGAAAAGTGGTGTAAGCTCCATATTAAAACTTAAAGCAAAAGCCATAGTCATTAGGCAAAAGCAGTTATTCTTGGGAGGTATTCCTACGATTGAACCGCAGCGCATTTTGGTAGCTTGTGAAGAAAGCCAGACAGTTACAATGGCACTTCGCAGTCAGGGGCATGAAGCTTATAGCTGTGACATTCTTCCAACCACAGGCAAACATCCCGAATGGCACATCCAGGGTGATGTGTTGAACCAATTGGATAAAGGTTGGGATATGATGATTGCTTTTCCACCTTGCACTTACCTGACAGTATCGGGCAATGCGTGGATGCACGACCCGGAACGACAAAAGGAACGTAAGAAAGCATTGGCTTTTATCCGCAAATTGATGAAAGCTCCCATTGATAAAATTGCCATTGAAAATCCTATTGGTGTTATCAGTACCGCCATCCGCAAGCCTGACCAAATCATTCAGCCGTACTACTTTGGCGACAATGCAAAGAAATCAACTTGCTTGTGGTTAAAGAATTTACCGCTTTTAGAACCAACCGATATGCTTGATGAAGACCAATTGGAATACAAACATTGGTACGACAAAAAGAAAAAGCGTTGGAGACGACAACCGCTTTGGTACTACAAAGCAAGGGATTTAAGCGATGAAGAAAGACGCAGGGTTCGCAGTAAGACATTTCAGGGGATTGCCGAGGCAATGGCAGACCAGTGGACAACAAAGAATAATTATTCAATAGCAGTATAGTATGAAATCAGACATTAAAATATGCAAAAGCGGCATTACCATTAAGTTTGGTAGCGTTCCTCCAAAACATATATCAGCAAGGCTTATTGAATTGGGTTTTAAAACCAACAACAATAAAAGCTTTGTACGCACCAAAAAGCTGGCTCAGAACGAGCATGAGTATTTACAGGGAATGTTCGGTCATAAAGGGCTTGGGATGGCTTATATTCCCACAGCCGAAAAAGGTTTTATCCTGGACACAACCGTTCCCGATTCAATGGGTCACGAAATGCACATCGCTATCCGAAAAGTAAAGAAAAGTATCGGAATGCCTTTGTTTGACTATGTTGCCGAGAAACTAGATTATAGCAATGACGAGCTTGTAAAGTCACTTTCATGCGAACAGATTGATGCCGTTTCATTAGCCATTTACAATATCGAGAAGCGTGGTCAGGGAATTATTGTTGGCGACCAAACAGGAATCGGCAAAGGAAGAACCGCAGCAGCTTTAATCCGCTACGGTGTTAAAAGTGGACTGCAACCTGTATTCCTTTCGGAAAAGCCCAACCTGTTTACTGATTTATATCGAGACTTGTCGGACATTGGTAGCTCTGCCCTGGTACCGTTTATCGTTAACACCAAAGAGAGCAAAACCAATGTAAAAGACAAAAGCGGTGAAGTCATTTATACAGCTCCCGAAAAACCTACACAAGAAAGGATTATCAAGGGTAAGAAAGTACCCAATAATTACAACTTTGTTTGTGCCACTTACTCGCAGTTCAATCAGCCAAAAAAGCCAGCCAAACAAGAGTTTTTAAATGCTGCAAGTAGCGGTAATATTATCATTATGGATGAAGCTCATAACGCTTCGGGTAGCTCCAATACAGGTGAGTTTATGCAAGATGTGTTAAGGCAAACCAAAGGTGTTTGTTTCCTTTCAGCCACCTTTGCCAAGCGACCTGATAATATGCCGATTTACGCTCAAAAGACTTCAATGAGCGATGCCAATATGAGCAAAGAGGATTTGGTAGAAGCCATCACAAAAGGCGGTGTAGCATTGCAGGAAGTATTAGCAGCCCAATTGGTTTCAGAGGGGCAAATGATTAGGCGAGAACGCTCTTTTGAAGGTGTAGAAGTAAACTATATCGAGCTGAAAGAAAAAGCCAAAGAGCAAGCCGGAACTGCCGATAAAATTACCTCCATCATTAGAGATATAATCGGGTTTCAGGAGAAATACATTAACAAACAGGTTGATGAGCTTGATAAGATTGCAGCAGCCGAAAGTAAAGAGGTTGAAACACGCAAAGGAACTGAGAAAGCTGGGGTTGATAATATTCCGTATTTCTCAAAAGTCTTTAACGTAATCAATCAATTACTCTTTAGTTTGAATGCCTCCGATGTTGCCGACCATGCCATAAACAGACTAAAAGAAGGTAAGAAACCCATTATTGCCTTTGCTTCCACAATGGGAAGCTTTTTAGAAGGAATGGCAAAACCTGATGATGTGATTAATGGTGACTTCTCAACTGTTTTGGAAAAGGGATTGGATTCTGTTCTTCGTTACACCGAAAAGGATATTGACGGTGAATCACAGGGCAAACAGTTCAATATTGCGGATTTATCAGAAGATGCTCAATTGGCTTACTACGATATTATCAGGAGAATCGAACAGGCTTCAACTGGCATTACAATCAGTCCACTTGATTTGATAATCCAAAAAATAAAGGAAGCCGGCTATACGGTTGGTGAAGTTACAGGGAGAAAATTGTGTGTTCAGTACAATTCCACCAAAGCAAAGAATACAACCGCCTTGGTGATGAGCCGAAAAAAGGAGAATACAGCCGATTTGTTCCGTCAATTCAATGACAATGAAATAGACTGTTTACTGATTAACCAAAGTGGTTCAACAGGAGCTTCGGCACATGCCATCGTCACCGATAAAGTTCCAGCCGAAAAGGTGAAGCAGCGTGTGATGGTGATACTCCAACCTGAACTGAACATCAACACCGAAATCCAAAAGCGTGGACGTATCAACCGCACAGGTCAGATAATGAAACCGATTTACGATTACATTATCTCATCCATTCCTGCACAAAAGCGGTTTATGATGATGCTCAAAAAGAAGCTGAAATCATTGGATGCCAATACCACGTCAAACCAGAAAAGCAGCAAATCACAATTGGAATCCGATGACTTTCTGAATAAGTACGGTGACAAAGTGGTTCGCCAATACATGTTGGAAAATGAAGAGCTAAACAAAGCACTGGATAACCCACTCAAATTTGAGGGCAAAGAGAGTGATGAGACACCATCCGAAGGTGATGCTTCAAAAGTAACAGGGCGTGTGGCGGTTTTATCAGTTAAAGAACAGGAGAAATTCTATCAGGAAGTCATTGAGCGATATAACGATTACATCGAATACCTCAAACAAGCCGATGAGTACGACCTTGAAGTTGAAGTCCTGAACCTAAAAGCGGAATCCCTTGAAAAGCGTGTTGTGATTGCCGGGAAAGGTGGACATTCGGTATTTGGTAACGATACTTTTTTAGAAAAATGCGAATGCAACGTACTTAAAAAACCTTACGGCAAAGCTGAACTTGAAAAGCTGATTCAAAAACAATTAAGCAATAAACACCCTGACCGCATTTCTGAAGAAATAGTTTCAGCTCACGAAAAATTCGTTCAAAACAAGTTATCTGACGATTTAAAAGCGTTAGAAGAAAAATACAAAGACCTTTTTAATGGTATTACCGATGAGAAAGGCTATCAGAAAATTCCTGTGTTCAACAAAGCAGCCCAAAGGGATTATGTCGCTGAAAGAACCGAAGAAATTGAAGAAGGTAAACAAGCCGAGATTACCAAGACCAAAACACAAAGCGAGAACCGTAAACGCTACCTGAACAACTTTTTCAAGTTCTTTAAGGTTGGTCATGGTTATTTCTATCCGGCAGTCAGTTTTGAAACCGATAGCAGTTCCAATTCTTATTGTGTGTTTCTTGGTTTTGACATTAATCCCAAACGCAAGAACCCTTATGCACCTTCATCGGTGAAGCTTCGCTTTGCCATATCGGACAGCCGTAAATACATCGTTCTCCCGGCTTCGGGCGATACCGCCAAAGAAATTGAGCGTGTCATGAGCCGTAGTATGCAGCTCACAACAGGACAAAAAGAAAGTTTGATTGAACGTTGGGATGAAGCCATTAAAGACTTCACGGCAGACCGACAAATCCGATACATCGTAACAGGAAACATACTTCAAGGCTCTGCGGACTTTTCAGGCAAGTTGGTAAGCTTCACCACCAAAGGCAGAGGTGTTCAAAAGGGAATTTTAATGAGCGAGGCATGGTCGCCTGACAACAACGATAATAAAGCGGACAACTATGTTGTAGCTCCAATTGCCAAACTTCAAAAACACATTATGAGCCTTCGCAATGGGGCTACCATTGCCACCGAAAACAGGATTACAATAGCCAGGCATTATGATGGCACTTTTAAGGTCATTATGCCTAAAACCAAAACGCACATTCCCATTTATACCGATAAAGAAGTGGTGAAGCTCCTGGTTAATAATCGTGATGGTTTTGAAATGGTTTCGGGCAATATGAGGGCTTCGGTTGAAGAAAGCAAGATGCCCAAACTTCTTAATCTGCTTGGTGAACGGTTCAGTTTATCGGTTAAAATTCCACGCCATTATTACGATGAGTTTTTGGATAAAGGAACAAAGCGAAGCAACTCAACTGATAGCCTTACCAATGAGGCGATGAAGATGTTTGAGCAAGACAAAAAGGAATTTCCCAAACGACTGGCCAAACAAAAGCAATCCGCACCTAAAGGCAAGAAAATTAGCATTGACAAGGGTAAGCAATTGACACTTGTAAAGCTCCGTGCAAAGGCAATCCTGATTAAGCAAAAACAGCTTCGAGCAGTTGCCGGGCTTGGTACTCACCCTAAAATCAAGACCATACTATGACCGAAAAGGAGTTTTATAAAAAGTACAAAGCCATTCACAAGGATATTCGCACCAAAGGAAAATCAAAGGCTTCCATCTTAGCCAATGGTTTTAAAGAGGGCGTTAATGTCAATGCTTTGCCCATCTATAAGGGTTTTGAGAAAGCAACCGATATTATTGCAACTCGATATAAACCGAGAAAAGGTGACTTCGTTTGGATTCTTCCCAAACAAGGATTCATTAAAGGTCGCAATGGCTACAAAACAAAGCAAGGCTACAAACCCAATCCCAATGATGGTTTCTTTATTATCAGCAATGATTGGTCATTATACGAAAATTACTGTGCCAACTTAGCAACACCCAATGATAACCTTGGGGATATTGATACAGAAGTAGAAAAAGCTTTACAGGAAAAGCAAAAGAACCGGGAATTTAAAGATGCAGGGAAGCGTGTTCATGGTTCCAGGAAAGAACAAGCCATGTACAACAAGCTTATTAGCAGTAGCGATTTAAACAGCATCGAACAAGATGAAGCAACGGCTATCGAGCTTGTTAAGAAGGATAAGGTTTTTCCTAAAATTGACCCACAGGCAGAAAAAGAAAACGGTACGGATTCAGGGTGTGCCTTTTTGAAAGTAAAGGTTCGTCAGGCATTCCCGGCAAAACCACACGCCAATACCAAAGAAGCGAGGGAGCAATATGTAAAAATGGCAGAAGCTTTTGTAAAAGTTTTGTATGATGCCATTTCAATTACAGACTTGCAACAACTCGATACCATTGCCAATAATGGTGAGATTGTGGGTAAGCATGATTTTGGGATGATATTCGGTAAGGCACTTCGCAATATTGTCTTTACCATTAAAGGCTATCGGACTACATCAGCGGTTAAGGAAACTTACATGAAAGCCCATCAGTATTCAGGTATCACCAAAGAACAGGCTGAACCCCATGCAAAAAGGTTGAAGGAATACACCGACAAGCGGATAAAACGCCAACAGGATTGCATTGATTCTGCAAAGCAAATTCTTTCTCCTGCCGATATGAAACGCCACAAGCAAAACGACCTGACTTTTCAGGGAGGCATGTTGAGCAGCGTTCGGACTGTGGAGGACTATGTAAGGTATGTTACTCAAGTTTGTACTCGGTTTATTAATGATGCCCAAAGAGAATATAACGAGCAAAAAGAACGATTCCCATACAAGGAATTTAAACCGGATTGGAGCTGGGCAGAAACAAAGAAATCCAGCAATTCAAAAAGCAGTAGCAAGCCCAAGATAGAAGCCGTACCGCTATCATATATTAAACGCACAGGCGGTTTGTTAATTGAAGAAGCGGATGAAAATACGGTTATCAAGAAGCTTCATTTTAAATCGCTCACATTAGGAAACTACGTGAAGGATGATGAAGCCAGGGAACACATTCGCCACTTTGTTGCAGCCATCGTTGATTTATGCGAGGTGCTTGACATCAACCTATCCATAAACGAAGCCCTGGCTATTGCTTTCGGTGCATTCGGTCGTGGAGGTAAAGCAATGGCTACTTACTATCCAACACGCCAACTTATCAACCTGACCAAACGAAACGGTGACGGCTCGGTAGCCCATGAGTGGGGACATTTCTTTGACCATTATCTGAATGGCTTGGAATTATCAACCAAACCGCTACGTTCAGAAAGCTATCTGAATACCATCATTGAAAGTTTAGGCTATCGAAAGAAGTATTTCATCGGAGGTAATTCATCACCAACAAAAGATTGGTTCAAGGATATTCTAAAAACCTCTTTAAAGAAGGTTGTACCTACATTTCAGGAAAGGCAATCGGTGGTGCATACAAGTATAGTTTCCCTTATCCTAATGCTTCGCTTTGGGTATTATGATTTGGAAGATAAAGCGGTTAGCTACAATGATTTTGACGAAACAAAGAAACGTAGAACCGACAGCTACCTGTATCACTATTCCAAACTTCAAGGTGCTTATTGGAAAGATATTGCCGAGATGTTTGCCCGAAGCTTCGAGTGCTATGTGTACGACAAGCTAAAGGAAAAGGACCGGGTAAATAATTACTTAGTATCAGGTGGAATGTTTTCTCATCCTGTTTATCCGCAAGGTCAGGAACGCATTTACATCAACAAGTGCTTTGATAACCTGATTTATGCAATCAAGGAGCATTTATCCATTAAATCATTTGAGCCATTTACCGATAAACGAGCCGATGAATACATCGACCTGACAGAGAAAGGAAGCGTGAATAAAGGTGTGATAGTTGGCAAAGAACGCAAACTGAAACTTGCCAAAATAAGGGCTAAAGCAATTCACATTAAACAGAAACAAGCCCTTGCGAAGGGCAGCGAATAATAAATAGTGTACTAAAAACTTAATATCAGATAGTATGAAATTAACAATCAAAAATTACAAGGAAGCCACCAAAAATATTGACTTCAAAAAGTTGCCGGAAGCTGCACAGGAAGCACATAAAGAGTTTGATTCATTTGCCGATTTCTACAATGAGGATAAGGACATTAAGGAGATGCTTGATAATCATTTCAAAATCGTTGAACCTTACCTAAAGGATTCAGAAAAGAAAAGCCCTGCACCTAAGAAAGCACCAGCGAAGAAGAAAACTACCTCGTCACAAAAATCGACAAAAAATGTGACCAAGAAAGTAGCACCAAAACGGACAGCCACAAAGAAAACGGCAGCACCCAAAAAAGCACAACGAAAACCCATCGAGGTTGATTTGATGCCGTTGGAGATAAAAGTAATCAGGCGTTATCTGAACTTCCACAATAAGAAGGTTACAGAACGTCAGGTATCGCTTTTGTACAAGGTGATTCAAAAGGCAGCTACCGAAAAAACCATCCGTAAAACAAGCAAGTATGCCTCTGAAATTAAAAGTATCAGCAATGACCTTATCAAGACTTACAAGGATATGAATGGTACTTGCAAGTTTGAAGTTACGGATTCGTTATACAGTAAGCTGAAAAAGATTGTGGACGACTACGGTGTTACTCCGGCCGTTGCATTGATTAAACGTTTTATCAATCTATATGGCAATATCACCAAAGCTAAAGCTCAACGTTTGCTTACTACAGTTACCAACTCATTAAAAAACGGTAAGGTTGATAAATCTGACAAGGAATTTGAACAGGTGAAAAACGTTCAAAAGCATTTACATGATTATCTGGAGAGCGACAAACTACTTGTTACCAATGTTCAGTTAAAAGGCTTACAAGGCATTGCCGGATTGGGAAAGTAAATGCCACTACTTCCATGCCCAAAAGTAGTGGCTCACAAAACAGGGCATTCAATCCCGGCACCACAAGAACCGCAGTCATTGCATCCGACCAGGTTGTTTTGGCAAACGACCTTGCCAAGATGAACTTTAAGACCATCTCAATCAGGGGAAAGTTCGGTAAACTTTTAGGCAAGCTGTATATCCCATTCTATATAATGATTTACGGCTCACGCTTTCATGGCAAGAGTACCGTAGCCCTGATGTTTGCCGATGAATTGGTAAAACAGCATGGCTATAAAGTCCTGTATGTAGCCAATGAAGAAGGTGCAAAAGGAACAATGCAAGAGAAAGTTGTAAGGCTTGGTATTAATAGCCCAATTGGAATCATCGAGGACTACAATCCGAAGCTATTCAGGGATTACGATGTGGTATTTATCGACAGTACCCAAACAACGGATATTTCTCACGAGGAATTTAAAGAGCTGAAGAAACAGTTTCCGAACACCTCATTTGTAATCATCAATCAGGCAAACAGAGATGGCAGCTCCAAAGGCGGAACGAAGTGGGAGCATATAGTGGATGCCATTATGCACATCGAAAATCAAAGTGCAACAATGGAGAAAAACCGCTTTCCGGAGGGCAGTACCGAAACCATTAAAATCTTTTAGCATGGAAGAAATGACAATTAAATTTTATTGGCTTGTTATCGGTGCTTTCAGTTCGCTTATCGTTGGTGTCGTTTCCTTCATTATCCGCAATGCTATCTCAAAAAATGCCACTAAGGAAACGGTGGATGCCAAAACTGATTTGCTTGAAAAGGATATTCAGCACATGACTAAGGAGCTTGCTTCATGCGAAAACAAGTTTGTTGTGTTGCACAAACGAATATCAGATTTAAGGGACAGCTCTAAGGAAATATATGTAAGCAAGGAACTATTCCACCAAACCATTAAACAGCTTAATGAGAAGCTCGATACCATTTTAAAATTTGTAGAGAAATGAAACTATTTAAAAAGCTTGCAGGAGCAGCAACAGCAGAAACATTAAAAGAAGGAACAAAACTAATTGATGAGATTTTCACCACACAGGAAGAAAAGCTCCAGGGAAAAATGGAACTCTTTAAAATGGCTGTCACCGATAGAAATTCAGCAAGAAGCCTGTACGCTCAGGATAGTTGGTTGCAAAAATCCTTTGCGATATTCTTCCTGATTGCTTGGTGTGGTTTGACTTTCGTGATGCTGAACTACTTTGTTTTCAATACAATTCAGCTTGACGATTGGCAAATTGCTTTCATAAGCAGCATTAACGGTGGAATATCCACCAAACTAAGCACCATTATTGATTTTCTTTTCGGTGGTGCAATATCTGGAGTAAACGATGTCAAACTTAAAAACAGACGTGAAAAATGAAAACATTCGATGAATTATTCGATGGAGTAATCAAGCATGAAGGCTACTATGCCAACGTAGAGGGCGACCAAGGAGGAGAAACCTACATGGGTATTGCCCGGAATTTACATCCCAATTGGAAAGGATGGGAATACATTGATGCCTATAAGGAAACATACGGTGAAATCCCCTGGAACCTGCACATTGATATTCCTGAACTGAATTGTATGGTAAAGGATTTTTATTGCCATACATTTTATGAGAAGTTCAGTATTGACGGTATTTTACACGGCTCAATACAAGAAATAATCTTTGATTGGTGTGTTAATAGCGGCCATTGGGGAGCCAGAGGTGTTCAACGAGTATTAAATCAATTCTTTGGTGCAGACCTGAAAATGGACGGAATTATCGGGGACCAAACTTTATTAGCAATTAATGATTGCGACCCAAGAACTTTATTTGTTGCCATTCATAGAGCAAGAGTAAGGTATTACCATTCCATTGCGAAAAAAGGTAATAATCATTTATTTTTAGAAGGTTGGTTGAAACGGATTGGGAAGATTGAGTTTGAAGAATAGAAAATATCCCTTCCGAAATATCTACCAATCCAACAACCTCTTTTCCCCTTCCAAAGCCTTAATGCCCGAAATTTCCTGAGAGACTTCAATAACGCCTTTGTAGTTTCCGTTTTCGTCACGAACAGCAAAATATTGAATAAGGATATATTCCCCTCGCATTTTAATCCAAAAATCAGCCTGGTCTTTTTCTCCACTTCTGAACGATTCTACAATTTGTTCAACTACATGAACACTTTCAGGCGGATGGCAGTTACTTACTTCACGCCCGATAATTGCAGTTGTTCGAGGAAAAATTCGTTTAGGTGGTGTTGAGAAATAGCAAACTTTGTTGTTTTCATCAACAAAAGTAATATCCACCGGAAGGTGATTAAAAATGAGTTTGATTTGCTCGATACTTACTTTGCCCGTTCCAAGATTTACAAGGTTTCCTTCATAATCTGGTTTGAATTCTTTGTCCATCTTTAAATTAGGTTGAATAAATGGATAGCCCAGCTCAAAGCCTTCACGATTCATCTTTTCTAACTGGCTTTCGCTGATGGTTGATAATATGCAAGGAAAGAGAATACGCTCTTCCCTGAATTTAATGGCATGCATATTAAAGAATATATCACCTACACATTTATTGAAAATTTTTAGGTCTATATTTCCTTCCTGTAATTGAGTAATAACGGATTTAATATTCCTGCGAATATCATCGTGAAATGACCACATAATCTGTAAACAGCGATAGTCCGGCCATGTTTCTTCAATAATTGGGAATAGAACATTTTCCTTTATTGTATACTGCTTTGGAAATACTTCGAGTTGAGTAAACAGTTCTATAAGTTTTTTATGCAAGTCAGTATTGTCGGTTTCCTTCACAAATTGCTTAAAAAAAGGACGGATTTTATCCAAAAGCACCTCCATTTCATGGTTATTCTGTTCTAGCACACCAAGAAATGAATCCGGTTTGGGTTCAACTCTTACAAAATCACGTATAGGAACATGGAAAATATTCAGGACTTTATTTGTCAGCACTTTTATATCCTCCATCTTGTGCCCTTGTTTTATAATCTCGTCAAAGAGGGTTATAAAATCAGCAGGTATTACCGTAGGAATAAAATCCTTGTTATCAACTATAAACGAATGAGCATTACCAGTTTCTAAAATTAATTTAGAAACCTCAAGCAACTTTTCTACCCTTGCCTGTTTTGTATTTGTAAATTCCGACATAAGCATTTGTTTTAATTACCTTCAATAAAAAAATTAACAAGAAATCCCAATTAAGGTTTCTGTTTAATTACCAGAAGCTTCAAAGGTTCGTCAAAAGGATTTTGCCATGTTCTGTCCAAGTTTTTTTTCACGGTAATAACATCTCCTTTCAAGGCATTGGTAATTTCATTTGCGATAGTGATTTTCCCTCTGCCTGAAATAACATAAAAAACAACATCAACAGGGAGTGCATGTGCCGGAACCAAACCATTTTTTAAAATGTGTAATTCAACAATATCATTGTTATCTGTTTCTGCCAATAGGTAGCCATACGCTTGCTCTGTTTTCAGTACTGCACTTTTCTCGTAATAAGGATAAATCATCGTTTAAATCTTGAAATTGATAATAAAATTTACGATTAAAATTTTATTAGATAAAAGAAACGCTGCAAAATATCTCTTTTGCAGCGTTTAAAAATGAGTATGTTTTATATTAAGCCAAATGAAGCTTCAAATCTTCTTCAACAGTTCCAATTCCTGCAATCCCAAAGTTCTCAACTAAAACATTTGCAACATTTGGAGAAAGGAAAGCTGGTAATGTTGGCCCCAGGTGAATGTTTTTTACTCCTAAGTGTAATAGAGCTAATAATACAATCACAGCCTTTTGCTCGTACCATGCAATGTTGTATGCAATCGGTAATTCGTTAATATCATTCAATTCAAATACTTCTTTTAGTTTAAGAGCTACAACAGCCAAAGAATATGAATCGTTACATTGTCCTGCATCCAATACACGAGGAATGCCACCTATATCACCCAATGGTAATTTGTTGTAACGATATTTCGCACATCCTGCTGTAAGAATAACAGTATCTTGCGGTAACTGCTCTGCAAAATCAGTATAGTATTCACGTCCTTTCATTCTACCGTCACATCCTGCCATTACAAGGAATTTCTTGATTGCACCTGTTTTAACAGCATCAACTACCTTGTCTGCTAATTGTAATACCTGGTTGTGTGCAAATCCACCAACAATTTCTCCTGTTTCAATTTCAGTTGGAGCAGGTAATCTTTTAGCGTGTTCAATGATTGCAGAAAAATCTTTTGGTTGTCCGTCTTGTCTGTCCGGAATATGAGTACAACCATCGAAACCTGATGCACCAGTTGTATAAACTCTGTCTTTGTAACTATCCTTTGGAGGAACAATACAGTTAGTCGTGAATAGAATTGCACCGTTAAATGATTCAAATTCTTCTTTTTGTTTCCACCATGCGTTACCGTAATTTCCTACAAAGTGTTCGTACTTTTTAAATGCAGGGTAATAGTGAGCTGGTAACATTTCGCTGTGTGTGTAAACATCAACTCCGGTTCCATCGGTTTGCTTTAACAGCTCTTCCATATCTTTCAGGTCGTGACCGCTAATAAGGATAGCCGGATTATTACGAACACCAATATTTACTTTTGTAATTTCAGGATTTCCATAAGATTCGGTATTTGCTTTGTCTAATAAAGCCATCACATTTACCCCATACTCACCGCATTCCAAAGTTAAGCCAACCAATGCATCAACTGTAATATCAGTTCGGGTAGTGGCAACTAATGCCTTGTGCATAAATGCAAATACTTTCTCGTCAGTATATCCTAAATTAAAAGCATGTTCGGCGTAAGCAGCCATCCCTTTTAATCCGTAGGTTAACAACTCTTTTAATGAACGAATATCTTCGTTTTGTTCAGTTAAAATTCCAACAATCTCACTTTTTGCTTTAATTGCTTCTTCGCCCTCTGCAACCCAAGTCGCATTAGCCGGAAGGTTTGGGATTTCTACGCCTTTATCTTCCAGTTCTTTCTTTAAAGCATCACGCACCTTAATACCTTCAATAATTTTATCGGTGATTTTATTATCATCGAAATTAGCGTTGGTAATGGTTACAAATAATGCTTCAAATACAAACTTGTCGGCTTTGTCAATTGCAACGGAATTTTTCTTTGCAATTTCAGTAACCAATGATACTCCTTTGGTGACATACACTAACAAATCCTGTAGGTTTGCCGTTGAATCTTCTTTTCCACAAACACCTTTGATGGTACAACCTTCTCCTTTTGCTGCTTCCTGACATTGATAACAAAACATGCTCATAATTTTATCATTTTAAGTTTTTATTTCTATTTCTGAAAAGTTATTTTTTCAAATCAACAATACAAAGTTGTGGCATTTTCAAAGCAATAGTTGTAACATATGTTACAGGAAGCGTATTTTTTTCTATTTTTGTGTAAAAAAACTTTCTAAATCACGGTATATGAGGAATATAACAACAGAAAAAAATGTTTTAATGAAAAATATATTCAGCCTTGTAATGATAAATGTAGTTTCTGCTTTTTAAATTATGTAGATGCGCTACAATCGAGCTATATTTTTAAGGATTTAAAATCGGAAGAAATTGGCCAAATAATTAAAAAAGTCCACCACCAGGTAAAAACATACAAAAAAGATGAACTGATTGCCAGTAGTGGAGATAAATGCAATAGCCTGAAAATTATTGTTAAAGGAGCTGCTGTTGGCGAAATGATGGATTTTCAGGGAAAGTCCTTACGTATTGAAGAACTTCATGCCCCGGATACAATAGCTTCTGCATTCTTATTCGGTGAGGATAATACACTTCCTGTTGATGTAATAGCCGTCGAAGAAACTAAAATATTATATATTCCCAGACAAGACTTAATGAATTTATTTTGTAATGAAAATACCGTTCTTAAAAACTATCTCGATATTATTTCAAACCGTGCGCAAAAACTAACCAAAAAGATTAAGCTATTGGGCTTGCAATCTATTCGTGGTAAGTTTGCAAATTATCTGCTTGAACAGGTCAGACGAGAAGGTAAAACGGAATTTACGCTTAAAAATTCGCAGAGTGAACTTGCCAATATATTTGGTATTTCACGTCCATCGCTGGGAAGGGTAATTCGTGAAATGCATAATGAGGGCATTATCGAAGCAGATGGACGAAATATAAAAATTGTGGATAAAAAAGCACTTTCGGGATTGCTAAAGTAAAAATAAGCAATGACCTTTCAAATCATTGCTTGGTAAGTTTATTCGTCCCAAAACAAGTGTATTCCTTATTGGGAAATGAAACATCAAATGTCGTTTCTATTTCCGTTTCTGAGAGCTTTTTTATAATCCAGCGAGCTTTTCCTCCGGGTACAAAGTTTTCGATAAATTCGGTGTAGAACACCAATTTTGTATCGTTCGATAATGAATCAACCAGCACATACTGGTTATAATATCCTTCGTTGTTGAATTGCCGAAAGACAATTGCACTTCGGGTTTTATCAAAACTAATAAAGCCTTTGTCGATATGATGTTCACCTTCCGGATTCTTTTCTGTGGGTTCGAATTTAGATTCGTTGCTTACTTCAATGTAATTGTCATCCATAACCAAATTGAAACTGGATTCAATGACTGAATTATTGTTACCGAAGCCAGAACCTGTTCCATGCCAATTCCCCAATAGAAATTCTAATCGTTCAAATTTATTGTCTTGAGCTTGCCCCAATTGAACAATAAAAACCAGACTTAATATCGTTAATAGTATTTGTTTCATATTTTCGTTATGAATGATTTCTGAAATACACAAAAAATTCTTCATTCCCATTTTTATCCAACCAATGCTCATAGTTCAAACTTAGTGACTTATCAATAAGTGGTACTGGAATGAACGGTGCAATTACTTTTAAGATTTTTCCTGAATCAAGTTTCTTCAATAAAGCTAATACTTCATGCACTGGCTGTTCTCCTGCATTTAGCATTTCTCTTATGTCTATTGATTCAGAGATATTCGATTCATCAAACCAATCAGGTTTTTCAGTAGTATATTTGCTGTCTTCTGCTTCAATTGAGTCGGTTGCTGATTGCCCTACTTCTGCACGAAGCTTGTTAATGAGTTCTTCAACTTTGATACCACCAATTACAGATGCCTGACTTAAAGTTGTAATCTTTGTAATGGTTTTTCGTAATACAGGATTTTTCAATTTTTTAAATGGTGGAGCAACAGATATTAGCACATCCTCTATCTGAGGATATGCTTCCAACAAGTCAAATATCTTCGTTTTGGGAGTAATTATTAGTTTATCCATTATTTGATTCTTTATTGTCTGTATATTCTAAAATACGTCTTTCACCTTCTAAAGCCCTGTTCTCAGATAAATCCTGAGAAACTTCAAGTGTACCAAGGTATTCACCATCTTCGCCACGTAAGGCAAAGTATTCAATCTTAATAAACTTGCCTTTCATCTGAATCCAAAACGGAGCATGAGATGCTTTGCCCGATTTAAAGTCTTCCAAAATTTTCTCAACAATATGGGTACTTCCGGGAGGATGGCACAAACGTACATCACGATTGATAATAGAACGGTTGCGGACAAATATCCGCTCTTTTCCTTGTGTGAAATACTTTACTTTGTCGTTTTTATCTACAAAGGTCATATCGAAGGGAACGGAATTTAGGATTGCCATTATTTCCTTTGCGGAGAAACTGCCTGATGGTAATTGAATGCTTCCGTCAGAAGAAACTCCTGTTTCATCTTTATCATCTGTCAACCCTTCTGGTTTCCATTCAACTTGTGGGTCGTAAAGGCAAAAACCAAATTCAAGGGTTTGTTTATGTATGCTCCACCAATCCTCTGTAGTTAGCACATCCATACTCATAGGAAACAGAATTTCTTCCTCTTTCTGTACCATATCAACTACGGCTTGCAGAGTCGGGAAAAACAACAAATCGAGAGAATCAACTAAATCGGTCTTTGTAATATCTTTTGAGTTTAAAACCTCGATACAACCTTTTAACTGTTCCCTGATTTCATCATGTTTACCCCACATTACTTTGGGTGGGCCGGTAATCTCATTTTTTTCTAAGTGTGGAAATACAAGATACTCTTTACGAAGGTAATGCTTGTCAACATCCATCAATTGATTAAACACACCTTGTAATCCGAATATAAATTGTTGAAACTCCGAATCATCAACTGCACTTAATGCCTTTAAAAGGGTTTTCGATTTTTCGGCTACTTTCTTCAGCTCAATATTCTCATTCTTAAAAACATCAACCGGATGCCCGGCAGGTATATCTTTTGCTCCTGTTAAATCTACGTTTCCTTCGAGAACCGAACCATGAACATCACAAAGTTTCAAAACTTCTTCTTCGGGCAAGCCTTCCTGCATTAGTTCCTGTTCTACTTCAACTACTTCACCGTAAGGAATATTTTTAAGTGTTTCAACCAGTTCTTTTTTTACAGCTTCTGCCGATTCTCCCTGGTGTAGTTTTAGAATCAGTTCTTTTAATCGCTCTTTACGATATTTTGAGTTATTAATAAGTTCGCTCATAACAATTGAATTTTTTTAATAAAATCATCATAGATACAAGTTATAGATTTAATGTGTAAGTTAAACAAAAACGTGATTGTTATGTTTTGTCAAATTGTTCGTACCTGCTTATAGTCCTGTTATTTCAATCTTATACCACGATTGCAAAAGCCGGATTATTATTAATACTAATTCTGAATTTTGAAATTATTTCTAATAAATATTGCCTGTAATTGTGCAGTAATAATATTTTGAAAATTCTCTAACCAACCAGGATTGTTATATGATTTTAGAAAAATGGCTGTCAGTTCTTTATTCTCCCGAATTGTTTTTATTGCTAATTCATGGTTATACTTAAACTCACTTGCTATGAACCACGCTATTTCATATAGTTCAGGATATTCAATCCCTTGATTAATAGGATGTGATTTTTCTGCTTTATGCTTATTTAATGCATCAGACAGCAACATAATATAATCTCTAAATATCAATTTAAACAATTCATCTTTAGATTTATAATAGTAATGAACCATTGCTTTACCGGAGCCTGCGTACCTGGCAATTTTATCAATTGTTGTTCCATGGTAACCAAATTTAAGAAATGCATGTTTTGCTGCATCGTAAATTCGTTGACTTGTTTCCATTGTAATTGATTGTTAGTTAAACACAAATAATTAGAATCGTAATTTTTCAGTCATTAGCCCAAAACGAATTATATTAAGGTAATGATCGTAATATATATTGTAATAATCCGAGCCATGATACATCTGAATAAACAAACCAATATCTTCTAAAAAATGGGGATGATAATAAAAAGTCAAACCAAAGCTTAATCTTTGAAAATCCAATGTATTTAAATTGTTAAACGATCCCAAAAACCATGTAAAGTCACCTTTTAAAGAAATTGCCGGATTTTTTTTATCCCTCACTAAATTTTCGTTCTTCAGTTTAAATATTGAAAACGCTGTATTCCAACGATAATGACCATAAACATCATCCAATTCGGGAGTTGTTGCACCATAAGGATGAAGTTCAAATGAAGTCTTAAAAAACTGGTATGCATTGAAGAATTGATTTTTATTGGTTGCAATTAGTCCTCCTTCAAAATAGTTTGTAGAAAAGCTTCCTGAAATTCTATTTATTCTCCCATCATCATATAGAAAATCACCATCCTGCCCATTGGAATGGTGAGCTAACCGCCCGTATGCACTCAGTGTATTATTCTTTTGATTTCTATTAAGCAAATAATACACAGTAACTTGAGGCATATAACTTGGGGTGCGAACTGGAAAAGAAGCCTCCTGATACATGCGAATTATAATTTGAGGGGTTAATACACCAATCAAACGAGAATTTGAACTTTGTCGAATATAGAAGTTAGGAATTAGATTTGCCTCGAACCATAAAGGTTCAATATTACCAATATCTGTAGGAAAAGTAATATAACTATTCCCTTGATTCACTTGTGCAATTGTTGTTAATGCGATGGAAGTTAGTGAATCGTTTTTTTGTTGACTTTTAACGGCATTTACAAAAAATAATGCCCAAAGCAGAATAACTAGTTTCCACATGTTTTTTACCTGTATAGTGCAATTCCAAAACCAAATTCAATAATATCGGCAATGGGAATCACTGAATTTTGTGCAATACTTGCTAGATATAAACCACGTGTTCCTACTCGCCAATAAAATGACATACCAGAAGCAGGGGTTTTAGTGGCTAGTAATTTAGTTTTAAGTTCTGCACCAACAAATACTCCCGCGTTACGACCCGGAGACCACCAATAATAATCATCGGGATAATTATCAGGAAGTGTAACCCAATATTCACTGCCGAAAGTATGATGTGCAAACCAACCAAAATTAAGAGGAAGCAATACCATTTCGTTTGATAATGGTATTTGTATCAGTTTTGCCGTTAATTGTAAACTAATACTATGTAAATTATCGAGACTATAAGCCTTTGGCACATAACCATAAAATAAGGTTACATCAAGCCTATGATTAAAAAAAGTATAACCTACACCACCCGATAAAAAGCCAATACCTCCCGCAAACTGAAACTTAACATAATCAGGTAAATAATTGTCTAACCATTTTGCTGTGTCTTTTTCATTATTTTGAGCATAAATAGGCATACTATGAACACAAATAAATATCCCAAATGGTAATAGTACTCTAAAAACTGTGTGTCTCAACCATGAAATCATGCCCTATTATTTTAATCAGATTAAACTTATTGTTTTCAACACCATAAACATTTACATAAGGAATACTATCACTATATGGTCTATAGTACTCATATCCATGCAAATGACCATGCGCTGTAAAAATTACATTATTATGCAGGGAAAGAATCTCCTCAAAATCAGATTCCAAGACTGTATCAAAATCAGCATCACCGGGAGGAACATGAAATATTACTATTGCAAATGTAAAATCGGGACTTGGCTGTATTTCATTATTAAGCCATTTTAAATTAGGGACTGAACCATCAAAATTAAACTCCCTGCTATTTGTATTAAGGAAAATAAACTTTATGCCTCTATATATAAAGCTTAAATCTATTGTACCAAACATTTCTTTATAAGCGCTTAATCCATTCCCTACTAAATCATGATTTCCAACCACTACAAAATAAGGAATTTCAAGTTGTTTTAAGATGTTATTACCCCATTGGTATTGCAGAGGTAACCCAAAATCAGCCAAATCACCAACATGAATTACTAAGTCAATTGCTTGTTCAAAGTTTTTTGAATTTACGGCTTGAGTAAAAGCGTTCAATTCATCATAAAAACGATGGCTGTCGCCTGTAAAAGCAATTCTCAATGTATCATCGTTTGTATTTTGCTCTATTAACTTATTTAGATTTTTCAGATGAACCTGTTTTTCATTATCTGAGAAATCAATTACATACGGAGAATAATCAAAATTAATTTCACAGGAATTAAGACCTATAAACACAAAACCTATAAAAAAAAGTATAATAGAATGTTTGTATTTCATTATATAGTAATGCTGATTTGGGTGATAAATTAAATTAAACTAACCTACAATATATTCCACTGCATAGTTTTGCTGAAGAAATATTTAGAGCCCTCTATTTCAATTTCATTTCTATTTATTGCAACTACTTTAAAATTGAAAACTATACCTTTTTCTGAACTATACATTTTGCCATTAATCCAATTCTTATCAAGTGAATTATATACCAAATCCTGAATAATTATTTTTCCAAGTAAAGGTTCATCTTGCTTTGTTTTATCAGAATTATGTATGTCTTTTAACTGCCCGTTCTCAAAATTATTAAGTGCTATTATTTTACCGTAATACTTGTTGTTATGTTTGTATATTTCTACATCCAGATCATTTGGCAAATGGTAAGTACCAATTATATCATCTGCTGATTGTGCTGCGGCAATGAATGAACCAAGAAACATTATAATGCCAATTAGTACAGACCTTTCCATTAAAAACTATATTTTATTTTAGTATAAATCATTGAATTATCCTGGTATTGCCCAAACTGACCGCCTTCATCACCAACAAAAATATTAGCCCCGAAGAGCAGCGAAAAACTATCATCAAAATCATAGCTTATTTTTGGACGTATCAGGGCATCGCTGTCAGACAAGCCTATATAAGAAAATAGTTCAAGGTGCAGCGTTTCCCGCATCATATCATATCGAGCCAGAAAGGTGGCTGTATTGTGGAATTCATTTTCGTTTATTCCTTCTTCAAAATCTATGATATATTTCTGGATAAACTGGGTACTTAATTTTATGTCTTTAATACTGAAATCCAGCCCAACGACATAGTTTAAATAATCTTTTTGCACCAAAGCATCATTGGCAATCGGGTTTTCTGTTTGAAAATATTTACCATTGTAATAAGCTCCTTCACCTCTTAGAATAATACCTTTTATTTCAGTACTAAATGAACCTCCAATCACAGAAAGTCTATGATGTTGGGGAGTTACCGATATTCCGGTTAAAACAGGTGTAGGTACTCCTTGTATTGTGTCTATTGAAATTGTTTTCTGAACATGCATTGCCGGATTATCATCCCATGTGTAACCGCCCATCAGTTCAAAATCAATTTTTGAGGTCATAGCCGACCATTTAAGAAACAGTTCACTGTTTTCCAGTGAAGGATTTACCGCATTTTTACTCCAATCAAATGTAGGAGTAACAGGAAAATCAGGAGCTATATACCAATCAGAACGAGCATCGGGTCGAAGATTGGGAGAAAAAGCAGGCATCCAGATAGCCTCAATGGTACTGTTGCCAATATAATAGTCAATCTTAGACGCAATAACACCTTGGCGTATTTCATCAAAATCAGGAAGGAGGAACTCCGATAGGTCAAGAGGTGAAACAATATCAGTTATAAACACGCCATCGGCTTTGCCCCACACTATTTGTTGCTTACCAATACGGATATCAAAGTTTTTAAAGTACATATCCATGTATACTTCTCTTAGTCGAAGTTGCAAGCTATCGGTATTATACAAGTATAGCATTGGATTAGCTTTGAAAGATACCTTTTCGCCTCGTTTTTCAAAGTTAAGACTGGCGGTTTGCTGGATAATAGAGAAATCACCTGTTTCCGTGTTAACACCTTCATAGGTTCTTACAAAACCGGAAATATCAGGGCTTTGTGCCATGGTTGCGAAACCTGACACTAAGCCTATTAGTAATATTGCTATATTCTTTCTCATATTTATTCGTTTTTAACAAGTTGCGCTACAAATCTTTTTATTGGTGACATGATTACTAAAACCAACGGATATGCCATTGAAAAAGCCATCCCCCACATTTGTATCCATTTTGTGATAAATCCCTGGCTTATACCATGATGCATTGCTATACTTGCAAAAGTTATAACAGATGTCATAATTGATACCATTAAAAAAAGAGTTAAAGGCACTTCGTATTTTTTGTTTATTTTCATTTCCGTCTGATTAAAATCTTAATATTATATTCCTCTCGTCATCATTCGCTCAGAGAAATTACTGGCTGGAATGCCTGTGTTAACTTTCACGTTTGTTAATACCATACTGGTAGAATGATTTTTCTGAATATTCTTCATTTCCGAATTGGTGATAATCTGAAACCCTGAAATTGTCTCAACTTTTTTAATGGTCAGAATTTTAAGCAATTCTTCATCTTCATCATAGAACTCTTTCTTTACACCAATAAAGGTTTCTTTATCAATCCATGTAATTGTTTTGGAATACATATATTCTTCATCCTTGGAGATGCTTTCTACAACGTAACACGCCTTGCTATTTATAGTTTCTTCACGGAGCAGTTTATGTATATCTGCATTTAGCTTGCGGTCTCCTAAGTCGTCATACGTAAAATCAGACCCCATGAAGTAGTCACTTTTGCTATCGCTTGAAATCCGTTTTACCCTTTTTAATGCCGGAAGATAAATCCATTGGTCATCCGCTTGGTCGGTATCGTAGCTCCAGTTCATAAAAGAAGTGTTCTTTACATCGGCAGGAGCTTGGAAAAACATAATGCTTTTTTCGTTGTCGCCAAAATCTTTGGTGTATTGCTGAATGGTACGCACCCTGTTTTGCCCTGAAGCATTTGTAAGGGTCATGGTAAGTGTTGATGTTTGGTCGTTTCCGGTTTCACGGTTATACGCTTTCTCTACTATCTGTTCGCCTGTAAGCTGTGCATTTGCGCTTAATCCGATTATTGTAAGCAATGCTATTGCTATTAATTTTATTGTTTTCATACCTTAAAATTTTAATTGTTTTTATTATTATTCTTTTTGATGAAAATATTGCCGATGTATAGCAGTACCAGCATAATAGTGAGTGTTCCTGCGAAGCTGGTAAACATATTGAGCGATACTAACGCCCCAAGTTCCCGGTTTGGAGGGAACACTGAAAAAAGTAATACCATAAAGCCTGCGATTACAACAATGGCATTAAATATTATAGCTTTACCTGAATGTGCCATAGTAAGTTGTGCCGCTTTATACTTATCGTTGTAATTAGCTGCATTTGTACGGTATTGTTCCAGAAAATGAACGGCATAATCAATACCGATACCTATTGCAATACTTGAAAGTAATGCTGTTGTTGTGCTAAGAGGAATATTCAGGAAGCCCATAATGCCGAAACTGATAAGAGCCGTTAAAATAATTGGAACAGCACTTATTAAACCGACCACAAGGTTTCTGAACATTAGAGACAACAAGATTATGATAATTAAAATGGACATGATTAGGCTTTTTATCTGACCTTCCAGAATGAGGTCTGTAAAAACAAGCCCTTTGTATCCGCTTCCTGCATAATTCATTGAAATATCAAGTGTTTCAAAATCATCTTCATAAGAATTAATTATATCAAGTGCGGCATTTATTGATTTTGAATCGTCCTTCTTTAACTGAAATGTAATGTTGAGTTTGGCGTAATCGTAATCTGCTACTTTGGTTAGGTTCTCCGGGTCACCTGACATTTCATAAAGTAAAAGGTACTGAGCTATCATCTCATTGCTGTTGGGTATCGTATTAAATGCTTCGTTATCGGAATTCATTACCTTGTTCATGCGTTTAATGTAATCGGTAAGTGAGAATTTATTGCCAACAACCTCCAATTGGGCATCCACATCCTGTTGCATTCTATCCACAAGTTTGAGTACTTCCGGATTTTTAAAAACATCTTTTTTGCCATTGGCATCCAAAATGAGATTTAATGTACTGGTACCGCCAAAATTTTCATTGATAAACTTATCTGTTTGAACAATATCGCTGTCTTTCTCAAACTTATCCAGGAAGCTGGAGTTAATCCATATTTTTTGCATTCCAACTATTGATATTGCAACAATAACAACTGTTGCCAGAATCGAAACATATTTATTCTTCACTATCCATGCAGCAGAACTATTTGCCAACTTTGAATGCGAATGTCCTTCCATATCATTATCAATATTAGCTTTTTTGACTTTTGGCAAACCAAAAATCATGATTCCGGCAGGCAAGAATATCAAGGAGAAAAACATGGCTGCCATTACTCCGAAAGCAGTAAAGATTCCGAAATATTTTACTGGATATACCTCCGATGTTAGCAATGAAATAAAGCCAACAGCAGTAGTAATTGAAGTCATAACCACAGGTTTCCACATGTGGTTGAGCATTTCGCTTACCGCTTCTTTTTTTGAAACTCCGGGATTGTGAGCCATATAGGTTTGAAGATGACTATATAAATGAATGCCATCGGCTACCCCTATGGCTATGAGCATTACCGGAATCATGGTTGAAACAGCGTAAATTGGAATTCCTACACTCGCCATTAGACCAAAAGCCCAAACTGTAGAAAGAAAAACCACGCCAAGAGTGATGAAAGTGCTTTTAATACTTCTTAAAGTGATGAAAAGAACAATTAGTATTACCAATATCACGATTGGAACCATTTTTTTCATATCAGCAGGGGCAAGCAACGCCATTTCGCCTTCAACAATTGGACGACCAGCTACATGGATAGTTATATCATCTGTTTCTGATTGTTTTACAGTTTTAAGAATATTGTTATAAAACTCTTGAGAAAACACATCATCGCCAATTTCTGCAATAATAACTGCAACCTGCTCGTTTGTGGATATAAAGCGTCCATAAACCATTTCATTTTCTCGAACACTTTTTCTCAGTTCCTGTAATTCTTCCTCTGCTTTTGGAACACGTTTGTAAAAGCGTTTCACATCCAGACTCCCATCTGACCCCACAATATTATCGGCATTATAAAGTGATTTTACATCATCTTTATCTATTTCTTCAAACTTCTGTAAGCGTTTGGTAAGCTGTTTCAGCGTATCAAGTGTTGCAGTGTTGTAAATGCCTGATTTGTTTTCAACAGCCACTACTATACCGTCTTTAATATTAAACCAACTTTCAGCTTCGTCACTATAAACAAACGCTGGGTGGTCTTTGGGCATGTATTCGTCCAAGTCGGTTTCCATGCGTGTATTCTCTTTCATTTCAGAAATAAAATACACAGAAATCATTGCAATGAATAACATGGTAAGCCATTTGTAGCGTAACAATTTTGTCAATAAATTTTCCATAATTTTATATGTTTGTTAATACTCACTAACTATTTGTTTAAAAAAAAACGATTCTATAAATCGCTTTCCTTATTGAGCAGTATTTCAGTTATAACAGTTTTGTTTGTTCCATTGGTTTGGGTGCTTTTACAACAAGAACACGAACATTATTTTCTGTGTTATTCGCAAAATAATGTGTTATATTCTTAGGGCTTTCGACTAAATTATCTTGAGGTACAGTCTGCTTTTCATCACCAATAAAAATATCAGGACTTCCTTCCAATACATAGAAAAATACATCAACGGGAGTTTTATGAGGTTTAAGACTTTCTCCCGGTTTCAACATAATATGAACCACTTGTGCATTGTCGTGATTATAAAGCTCTCGTGCATCAATCTTATGCGGAGTTTGCTTAATTTCTGTTTCTGAAACTTTTACAATTTTCATACGATTAAATATTTTATAATATTAGTTTAAATGAATTTACAAGCTTTGTTCCTTCTTCTTTTAAGTCGAAATTATAATTGTTTAAATCCCAACGTTTAATAAGCAAGCGAAAAGAACCTAAAAATATTATTGCAAGCGATGATTTATCAATATCCTGTCTTACATTGCCTGCTTCCTGTCCTTGCTCAATGATTGTTTCTATCTTCTGCAAATTCAGGTTTTGTATTTCGTTAATCTTTTCTTTCAGCATATTATCGTTTTTGAATATCTCTTCTGCAAATACAATAGGTATGATGGTAGGCTGTTCAGTAAAAACATCAAGCATTCTAAAAAAAATAAAGGCAATTTTTTCAACTGCGGGTTGCTCCTCATCAAAAGGTAATGACGACATCATTCCGGCCATTTCTTTGAAACTATCAAGTATTGCAACCAAAATAGCTGTTTTGCTTTCAAAATGACGATAAATTGCAGGTTCTGAAATACCTATTGCTTTAGATAAGTTTTTTATCGTAAAACCCTGAATACCTTTCAAAGCTATGAGTTTTATTGATTCTTCAATTATTTGTATTTGTCTTTCTGTTTGCATCATATTTCTTATTACGAAACAAAGTTAGTTAATGTTCGCTAACTTATGCTTTTTTTTCAATTAATTTTCATTAAAACCCCATATAACACTTACTGTCAGTAATTAAAGAAATTATTTTACCGAAACTTCTTTCTCCAAAGCAAATATCCGCTCAATACAACCATAACGCTTACCAATCCTGATAAGGGAACTAAGAGGATATAAAAATCACCAAGAAGAAAACGAAAGAAACGTCCCGTATGAATTTCGAGCGATAAGTTCCATAGTGACATTTTAGATTCTTTAAGAATATTATTAGGCATTTCAGGGAATTTCATTTCATGATATAAAGGAACTGCACCTTTATCGTAGTCTATCATATATTGCTTACCTACCAAATCCGTTACTAATCCAGTAACTTTAAAATCACCAATCGGTCTGCCTGTTGTATTGCCTACATGTAATTTCCCCTGCGCATAATTATAAATTTCAGGATGAGCCGGATGCCATAAAAACAAACCGCTGAACGAACCGATAATGTACGCCCCGTCATTAAATGGCTCAAGCACATTAATTCCCATAACACTTACAGGAGGCTGAATTTTAAAAGCAATTGGTGCAAGACGGTCTTTATCCATATAGAAGATGCCTTCCGAAGTTGCCAGAAGGAATTCATTTCGTTCACTATCAAATTTTATGTCCCTCAATTTATCGTACCAGGGATTAGGCTGGTCGAGATGAGAATATTTTACAGGGCTTACTTTTGAATACGCTATTGCAATAAGTAGCGGAGGTCGCAAGAACATACCTGTAAAAAACAAGACTATCAGGCACACAAATAACCAGGCTCCTGTTTTATTGTGCCATTTTAAAGACCATCGGTTAGTCTTTACAATTGATGTTACTTTTTTCGACTTCTTCTTTCTTCTCTTTATCCATCCGGGGAAAAAGAAATAAATAATTCCTGTCAGCGATAAGAAAATGGTTATTACCCCCAAAGCATCAACAAACAGCTTTCCGGGAATCCCAAAAATTTCACCTGAATGAATCTGCCACATGGTTTCAAAAAGCGAAACTTCATTTTTGTAATCTCGTGGTTGTTTAAGTTCAATTTTCTCAAATTGGGTATTTATTCCTTCCGACTTACCTTTAAATAAATAGGAACGATTTAATACATAGAGCGTATCGTTGACACATTCAATTGCCACAAAGCGTTTAATGTCAACATCCAATTCAAACTTTATCCATTGCTTTTTCTCCTTACTAAAAGCAAACAAACCAAATTGCGTTGCTGTATATAGATTTCCGTCATTTGATTGATACAGGTCAAAAACCTTACGGTTATCGCTTCCATTTGGGAAACCATAATTGAATGAACTATAATCAGTAAAATTTGAATCGGTAAGCCATACCCCAATATTACCATATACTAAAATGCTATCGGCATTTAAAATAAGATTGCCTTTAACAGCACTATTATTCCAATTCTGATAACGGAATTCTTTTGGAAGATTGTTACGTGAAATATCAATACCAGAGAAGAATTCACGATGATTCATAATGATACCTGTAATTGAGAAATATAAAAGCAGGAAGGCTATGATTAGCCCTGGCCATTTATGTAGTTTCTTATATAGTTTTCCCATAAAGTAAACTGTCTGTGAGTTTGTTTTTATCTAAATAACAATAGCTTAAATGCCTAAAAAGATAAATATTGTTATTTCTGTTTCTTGAAAATTTCTTAAATTTATCTAATGCAATATTAAAAAACAGAAAAATTGCAAGCTGTAACATATGGTACAGCTTCTTTGTTCTTGGTAACATATATTTGCATTAGAAGGTTGAGTTTTCATTGTTTTGAAATAATGAATTTGTGGGGAGGATAGTTTTAATGTAAAAACGAATTTTGAGGCTATGAGCATATTGAAAAAGATTTTACCTCCTGATAAATGGAAGATACCTGTCATTATCGTTTCAGCAATTCTGTTAGGTCTTTTTTTCTTTCTATTCTATGTCTCCAATGCATCATCTTACCTGTCCGATGACCCAAAAACCTGCGTAAATTGCCACATCATGGCTCCGCAATATGCTACATGGATGCACAGTTCTCATCGTGAATGGGCAAACTGTAACGATTGCCATGTACCTCACAATAACGTATTCAATAAATACTATTTCAAAGGGAAAGATGGAATGCGACACGCTTCTATTTTTACTATGCGTGCTGAACCGCAGGTAATACAAATAAAAGAAGAAGGACATCATGTAGTGCAACAAAATTGTATTCGTTGCCATAGTAACCTTATTACGGATGCAAAAATGAATACCATTCATGGCGATTTTCATTCTGACAGAACTGACAGAACTTGTTGGGAATGCCATCGTGAAGTTCCTCATGGCAGGGTGAACAGCCTTTCGAGTACGCCTAATGCTAAAGTACCGTTACCCGAAAGTCCTGTACCCGATTGGTTAAAGGAAGCATTAAAAGAAACAAAAAAATAACGAAACTCTATGAAATCATTCAGCGAACAAATCAAAGAAAAACCTTGGAAAGGCTGGGTTCTTTTCCTCGGAACAATTGTAGTTGTATTCCTTTTAGGATTGTTAGCATCTAGTGTTGTAGAAAGAAGAAGCGAAGCGGTGTTTGCCTATGCGCCTAAAAACGATTTTTCTCAGTTTGAACCCCGTAACGAAAAATGGGGTGCTAACTTTCCTCGTGAGTTTGAATCTTATTATCAAACCTCTGACACCATCTTTAGAAGTAAATACAATGGTTCTGCTACAATTGATGAATTAGAGGAAGACCCAAGAATGGTAGTTCTTTGGGCAGGATATGGTTTTTCAAAAGAATATAACCAAGGGCGAGGACATTATTATGCAGTAGAAGATGTTCGTAATATTCTTAGAACTGGAGCACCGAATGATAGTGTAAAAAGCCCTATGCCCAACACATGCTGGACTTGTAAAAGCCCCGATGTTCCAAGAATGATGAATGAAGTTGGAATTGCAGAGTTCTATAAAGGTTCATGGGAAAAGTGGGGAGCTGAGATTGTGAACCCAATTGGTTGTGCCGATTGTCACGATGTAAATACTATGCAACTACGCATTTCTCGCCCTGCATTAATTGAAGCATTTGAAAGACAAGGAAAAGACATAAGCAAAGCCACGCATCAGGAAATGAGAAGCTTGGTTTGTGCACAATGCCATGTGGAATACTATTTTAATAAAAAGAAAATTGAAGGAGTTCCATATTTAACCTTCCCTTGGGATAATGGTATGACCGTTGAAGCTGCTGAAGAATACTATGACAATATGAATTTTAGTGACTGGACGCATAAACTAAGTAAAGCCCCAATGTTAAAAGCCCAACACCCAGGTTATGAAACTTACTTAACAGGTGTGCATGCGGAACGTGGTGTATCTTGTGCTGATTGTCACATGCCATATAAAAGCCAAGGAGGTGTGAAATTTACAGACCATCACATTCAAAGTCCTCTTAATAATGTCGCCAATTCATGTCAAGTTTGTCACCGTGAAGAGGCTCATAAACTCATTGCCGATGTATATTCTCGTCAGGATAAGATTAAAGAAAATGTAAATATTCTAGAAGATTTATTGGTTAAAGCCCACGTAGAAGCTAAAGCTGCTTGGGACAATGGAGCAAACGAGGAACAAATGCAAGCAATACTTATGGATATTCGACATGCTCAATGGCGTTGGGATTATTCTGTCGCTGCTCATGGTGCATCATTCCACTCACCTGTTGAAACAGGTCGTATTGTTTCATCGGGTATCAATATTGCACAAGAAGCAAGAATTAAACTTACTCGTTTATTAGCTGACCTTGGTCATAATAAAGAAGTTGAAATACCTGATATTTCAACCAAAGCGAAAGCCCAGGAATATATTGGTTTAGATATGGCTACACTAAATTCTGACAAAGAAGAATTTTTAGGAACTGTGGTTCCACAATGGCTTGAAGAAGCCAGTCAAAGAGAATCGAAATATTAGAATAAATTACCTTGCAAAATACTAAAGAAAAAAAGAGCTTATGGGTACTTCCCTGGAAGTATCCCGAAAGCTTCTTAATAGCCTTTGCCTTATTTTTGGCATCATTAGGAATTGAATTTATAACAGGTACTACAGTGCCTAAAATATCTTGGCCAGCCAATCTTGTTTCAATAGCACTATTAGCAAACTTATCGTTATTGCTATATCTGTTATCAAAAAAAAGAGCGGTTTTCAAATGGTTTTATAGTGTTCCAGCATCAATTGCCGGGGTAACTCTATTTGTTGTACCATCCCTATTGTTAGCTTTAATTCCACAAAAATCATCAGATTCTTTATTCTTTCTTTACGATGTTACATCGAGCTGGACATATACAATCGGAGTGGTTTTCTTTTTAATCATACTTGGAACAGTAACCATTAAACGCATCACCAAGCTTTCCAAAAAGAATATCGGTTTCTTTCTAAACCATTTCGGTTTATGGCTGTGTATTGCATCAGCTCATTTAGGTGCAGGAGACATACAAAAACTGAATATGTATCTTGAAGAAGGCAAAACTACCTGGTATGGAATTGAAAACGGAAATAGAACAGAAGAATTAAATTTTGCTATAAAGCTACGAGACTTCTCCATTGAAGAATACCCTGCAAAAATTGCTTTTGTGGAAAGCAGTACAGGAGAAATAATCAACCAAAACAACAAACCCTTAATGATAGACCCTCACGAGGGCTTACAATTCAACTATAAGGATTTTGATTTTAAAATTGATAAACTATTAATGAGTTCAGCTCCTGTTATGAATAGGTTTGAACCTGTTCTGGGTATGGGGGCAACTCAATCCTTAAAGATTCTAAAATCTTTTAATGAAAAGGTTGATACTATTTGGATTTCAAGTCCAAGCATTTTGTATCGTCAGGAAATGCATCAGATTGATTCAAGCACAATAATGCTTATGACCAAACCCGAAGCAAAACGTTTCCTGTCTGAAATTACGGTTTATGAAAAAGCCGGAGCAGTATATGACACCATCATCGAGGTAAATAAACCAATCAAGATTGCCGGATGGAAGATTTATCAGACAAGTTATGATGAAACAATGGGACGTTGGTCAACGAAAAGCATTTTGGAACTGGTTAAAGACCCTTGGTTGCCATCGGTATATTTAGGATTCTTCTTACTCATTGCAGGAACTTTCTATCTGATATGGACTGGTAAAAGGAAGGAGGACGTGTAATGTGGCATAATTTTGAAATATTCGCAATTATTTCCTTGGTAACATGGATGCTGGCCATTGGCACTTCACTTTCAGACAAGATGAGCAAAATGGCCAATTTGACTGCAATTCTTGGAACTTTAAGTCTGGCTGTATTTATTATTTTGCTTTGGACTAATCTTCAACGCCCACCATTAAGAACTCTTGGAGAGACTAGACTTTGGTATTCATTCTTCCTGGCAATTTCAGGCTATGTAATATTTAAGCGATGGAAAATCAAGTTAATGCTTATGTATTCACTTGGAATGGCAATCCTGTTTTTATTATTGAACTACCTAAATCCTGATATTCACAGTAAAACACTAATGCCAGCATTGCAAAGCATTTGGTTTGTACCTCATGTAATAGTGTATATGATTGCTTACGCCTTATTAGGCTTATCTGCACTCTTCGGATTGCTAGGATTATATGCTATTAGAAAAGATAATCTGAAAGAGGATTTTGTACTAAAAACAGATAACATTGTTTATATCGGCTTTGGCTTCCTTACGTTAGGACTTATTTTTGGGGCTTTATGGGCAAAAGAAGCATGGGGGCATTATTGGACATGGGATCCCAAAGAGACATGGGCATTTCTTACATGGGCTGTTTACTTAATTTATATCCATTTCAGGATAAAAAGTAATTTAAGCCACAAAAGCGTTTTTCTGATTTTAATGTTAGCTTTTGTTGTTCTTCTTATTTGTTGGTTTGGCATTAACTACCTTCCGGCAGCACAAAATAGTGTGCATGTTTATTCGAGTTAAAATAAAAAGTATGGTCAGATTCTCTAAAAACATCTAAATTATTATGCCAACAAATAAAAAAATATAAAAGTTATCAACAGTTTTTTTGCTTTATTTTAGTTGTTTTGTTTTTCCTATTGTATGGCAAATTGTATTCCCTTAAAGTTCAAGCAAGCTTCTTTATGTTGCTGTATGTAAGCTCGTTGCAAGGTTATAACTTTACCTTTTCACGGTTGATTGTATGAGTAGTGGCAGATTGCGTGGTAATTTCCTGTCAAACCGCTACGCAGTTTGAGCGGGCTACGAACCTTAATATTTACCACTTTGCCTGCCATTACTTATACAAAATGTGTGTGCCTCGCATGGGTAGCGATGCACTTATAGCGTAAGCTATCAAAAAGACATAAATATGCAAATTTATTTTGATAAGTAGCGAAGCTATA
>NZ_JBNGOX010000039.1:0-57252 GCF_050589785.1 Carboxylicivirga caseinilyticus
CAATTCAAATCGTCACGCTATTAAAAATCGCTACAAGTACGACTAACAAAGAATTTCAAAGATCGTTTTTTAATCTTAATCGCCCACTAGTGATTGGATATAATTATTAAGATTTTAGATAATAGAGCCATAACGTTAATAGATCGCTTATAGGAAGGATATCCTACATATTGAAAAACATTGACCAAATAAGCTTTTAGAAGATTGTATAGATATTGAAGACTAAAAGCAGAAGGTCAATCACATACAAAATGAACACGGAGTTATATGAAAAGAGTGTGGTTATCCACCATATTATTGATTCAAAACAAAAATTCTTTTGAGTATCCGTAAGCCTATCACATTTGAAATGATAAAGTGGTTTGTATAAATTATAATTTATACACTAACAACTATTTATAAATAAGTATATACATTTATATGCAACAAAGAGTTATTTGTATAAAAAATACATCGAAGTATAACAGTGTTTTATAAAATGAGAACTGTGATAAGAAAAAGGGGGATAGTAAAAATAAGATAGACAAAATTTACGAATTAATAAGACTTAATAATTAAAAAACATAAAGTATTCCAACACTTAACACCATAATTTAGATGAGTCATTTTATTTAATCACAAAATTATTAACTATTTATAATTTCATTAAAACATGTTTCATTCAGACTTTTTGCATTTTTTTACAAGTATCTTGAGCAAAAACTGATTCTGCAAAATAATGATAAACACTTAAGTCTTCCTTATTGATTTAACATTATAATTACTATATAAAGCATCCATTAGGATACTTATCTTAGCTCAAATTCCTATTTTTTTTCTGTGAAATACAGGACTGGTTGAATCCCGATTAAGTCCCGAGCTGAAATCCGGTATTGAATTTCAATAAGCATTCACAAACAAAATTTGATAATAAAACTATTTGAAACTTATCTTAAAAACAACAGCAATATTATAGGGACAATTCTCTGGTTTTCGAATAACGAGAGAATCATTCGCTTGACTCCATGAGAGTTTTTCATCGATGCCCAACATCTCAATCTTTTTTATTTTCTGTTTTACATTTTCCTTGGCTAATGAAGTAATGACTATATCTTCAGTAGGTATTCCAAGAATTGTTGCATACAGAATTTTTCCTTTCTGATTAAACCTTATATCTTTTGCAGAAAATTTAATTTTTCCTTCATTAAATCCCTGGGCATTAATTGGATTATCCTGATCGGCTACTGGTCCTTCTCCAAATTTTTTCCATGGACGTGTATCGTAAATGCTTTCTTTGTTGATATCCATCCAGTCAGCAATACCTTCAAGTATTTCAACTTCTTTTTCGTCAATGGTACCATCGCCACGAACAGGAATATTTAAAAGCAAATTTCCGTTTTTACTGACAATATCAACTAACATGTGAATAACTGTTTTTGCTGATTTGTACCAGTTATGATCGTATGTTGACCTGTTATAATGCCAATCACCAATACAGGTACATGTTTGCCAGGCATCAGCCTGTATCTTATCGGGTGCACCCCTTTCCACATCCCATATCATACATTTCTTCTGGTCATCGGTCAGTACTTTTCCAAACAAAACGGCTTCAAGATTCCCATCGTGAGTAGCCATATTGTGATTGTAATAGTGGGCCGCAATTTGAAGTCCTGCATCACTGATCGGATAAAGAGGAAGTGCTGTATCATCGAAGTATAACAAATCAGGGTTATACTGATTAATCAGGTCCATAGTACGGTTATAAAATTTGTCACAATAATCCTGAGAAGGAATAGAAGCCTCATTTCTCCATGCCCATTGACTATGAATACGACCTACGTCTTCACTGCCTTCACTTAAAGGATGATTTTGAGAATACAATTCCTGAGGATCCAATCCTTCCCACCAGGTTCCTTTCCCATCTTCTTTTGTAAGCTTACCATCATAAGATATGCCTTCCCACTTTCCTTTTTTATCCGAACGCTGAGATGTTTCCATCCACGTCCAGGCATGTGCAGCATGAACACTTAATCCCAGAGGAAGATCATATTTTTTAGCTGCTTTGGCCCATTCACTAATAATATCCTGTTTGGGACCAACACGCGTTGTATTCCATTCCTGATATTTACTATTCCACATATCCAGATTATCGTGGTGATTAGCCATTGCAAAGAAATATTGAGCACCTGCGCGTTTGTAAAGAGCCACTAATTTTTCAGGGTCCCAATTTTCGGCTTTCCAGTCGTGAATAACCTCTTTAAATCCAACTTTTGAGGGATGCCCATAGTTCTCTAAATGCCAATTATATTGTCTACTACCTTCATCATACATAAATCGGGCATACCAGTCGCCTTGCTCCGGTTGACATTGTGGTCCCCAATGTGCCCATATACCAAATTTGGCATTTCGAAACCATTCAGGCACCTCGTATTGCTGTAACGACTCCCAAGTTGGCTCAAATTTACCAGTCTTAATCGGCTCATTACCTGTATTTACAAGCACCTGATTATCCGACTGTGCCATTAGATTCAAATTAAGTAGAACAGCTATAATTATTAACCCTATATTTTTCATATTTATGACTTTAACTTTAGTTCAATAAAAGAACCTGATAACTAACAAAAAAGAAATGAGTATTTTATTGACTTATACATTTGATATTTAAATACATAAACTCAGTTCTAATGGAAGGTAAAATTATTGATATTTACTATTTAGTTGATAAATTTTGTAAAAAAATTCAACAATCCCCCAAAAGACATATTCTAATCTAAAGCTCTTCAATAAAAAGAAGAAATTAAAAGTTTAATATTAAACTAACAATGATAATTAATATCAAATTTGACCTTAAACTATAGTACTTTATAAACGCCAATTACAACATAAGGCTCTTCGTTTGGCTCTATTTGCGGGATTTCGAGCGTTCCTATAAAGACAGCATGGTTTAAATTGTCGTAAATACTTTCAGAAGGAGCTTCAATGTCAACCACAGATTTCACATAAAAACCACCTTCATCATCTTTGGCTGGCTTATGCATTAAGGCTTTGTTTGCAATGCGAATAATTATACCATCTTCAGTTTGAAGCAAATATCGCGCATTAAGTTCTGTATCACCATCAGGACGTACTAGCTGCCAGTCTTCACCATATGGTAAAACTTCGCCGTTAATATTTGGCCCTCTAAATGTACCACCGATAATGGGAATCATATGCCTTGAACCTCGTTTACTCTCTCCAACATTAATCGTTTTTCCGATCTTGACCTTAGCCTTCCACATCAGTTCCATTTTAAAATCGAGATAAATGCTATCTCCTTTTTCCGTTTCAGGACTTTGGGCAAAAGTATTCCTGGAAATGAATAAGAATAGCAGAATTACAGCTACTACTATACTATTTAGTTTAGAGGTCGAGTTCATATTATTAATCTGAATGTATTAAAATGAAAGACATTAGCCTTCGTAAATACCTAAAACATTGTAATTTCAATCAACCTGAAACATGTTCAGGTTGATTAAAATACAGCAGAAAGTCATTATTTTTTAGTTTTATCTTATTACAATTTGACGACAACTTCTTCACCTGAATAATGAACTACTTTATTCAATGTGCCAACATTTTTGTCTTTAGATGCAAGTACAATGTTGAATGTTCTTTCAGTGAGCATGCCAGGGAATTCACCCTTACGTTCACCAATGGTTAGTGTTTTCTCAGCATCATTCCACTCAAAAGGAATAGTTGAATATACACCTTTTTCGTAGTTATAATTATCGTTTTCGTCTTCATAAAAAGTAAATTCACCATCGGCATCTGCGTAAATGCGGATTTCTAAATTATCCCAATTCGTCTCGGTTGCGTATTGAACTTTCGGACCAATAGGGAGAATACTTCCGGCTTTTACATACAACGGTATTGTATTTATGGTGGTTTCTTTTGAAATTTCCTGACCTCCATCAAACTTTTCATTTGTCCAGAAATCATACCAGGTTGTTCCTTTCGGTAGATAAACAGTGGAGGATTTCGTTTTTGTAAAATCAACTACCGGATAACCCTCTTTAGTTCTTGCACCTCCTTTGTTCCAACCTGTTACTTCATCAATCTTCACCATTTTCTCAGGAGTATAATGGGCTGACAGCACCGGTGCTACAAGAAGCGACTGGCCAAACATATACTCGTTGTTCATGTCCCATACTTTCTTATCTGACGGAAAATCCATTACTAAAGCACGCATAAAACTGTTATTGGCATTGGTAACATTCCACGAAGTAGTATAAATATATGGCAACAATAAATAACGCAGGTTGATGGCACTTGCAATGGCATCGTATATTGGCTCGCCTTGTTTACCAAAATAGTAGATCTCCCGTTTCATTTCGGTTCCGTGCGAACGCATCATTGGGGTAAATACCCCATATTGCATCCAGCGTACATACAACTCCTGGAATAGTGGATTTTTCGAAGCTGTTCCGTCATTCCACGATTTATTGTAAGCACCTGCAAAAAAACCACCGATATCGGTATTGAAATTCGGATTTCCGGTCAGGGTAAAATTCAGTCCGGCCGGAACTTGATTCCGCAAGGCATCCCATGAGGAGCCAAGGTCTCCAGACCAAACATTACAACCATAGCGTTGTTGACCTGCAAAACCAGAACGTGTTAAAATAAATACCCTTTTATCAGAAGAGGCTTTGCGCTGATGATCGTAAACACCTCCAACAGTTGCAAGTGGGAATGCATTGCGCACTTTGCGGAAAGAGCCCAGATAGGTTTTATTATCATAATCTTCTGGTTTAATATCCATGTGGTCTGGTTCTGTCGAATCCATCCACCAACCATCAACTCCCAACGAGAAAAGCCCTTCACTCAAATATTTCCAATAAATATCTCGGGCCTCGGGATTATAAGGATCGTAGACCTGCACTCCGGATGGATAATTCATATCCGGAGGCCAACCTTCTTTCCCTGATTGTGGCCATGTTTGAAAATCCATTAACATGTCCTTATCTTTCAAAATTTTATATTGTGGGGTTTTGGGACCAAAAGATGACCAGATTGAAATAATCATGTGTGCATTCAAATTATGAACATCATCGACAAATTTTTGAGGATCTGGAAACCCCGGATTTTTAAAAGACATGCCATTCCAGTGGTAATTATCACCCCAATACTGCCAGTCCTGAATAATACCGTCTAACGGAACACCTAACTCACGGTATTTTTTAACTACTCCAACAGTTTCTTCCTGAGTTTTGTAACGCTCGCGACTTTGCCAAAAACCATAAGTCCAAAGAGGAAACATAGGTACTTTTCCGGTCAGGTTGCGCATTTCAGCAACCACTCCATCAGCATTTCCGCCATACATAAAATAATAATCAATACAATCGCCAACTTCTGAAGCGAATTCGGTACCCGATTCATCGTCTGTAAAATCAGTTGGTGAATAGTTATCCCAAAATAGACCGTACCCTTTTACCGATTGAAAAAATGTAGAAAAATCCCAGGTGTTATTCTGAACCATGTGTACTTGTTGGTTGCGTTGAGACATCATCCCATTTTGAAGGATTCCAAGCCCGTAGATTGCCTCGTCTGGGGCCAGGATAAACGATTGCTTAACGGAATATGTTTCATTGCCAGCATCGTTAAATGGCGTGAAAGTTGCACTTGCAGCTTTTTCCAGAAAAAGAGTATCACCATTTGATCCCAGATAGGATGTGCCCCCTGTTTGGGTATCGATCTGTACCATTAATCGTTCGCTTTCCAACAAAATATGTATACCTGATTCTTTTACCTTAAAAGTCACATTTTCTGGCTCTTTAACTACTGAAAGACTTTTCTTTTCAAAAGATTCCCCTGACAGAGATTTGGTGACCCGAACAATGTCAGCTGTATAAAAGTTTACTTCAACTACTATCGAATCAATAGTTGTCTTTATACCAGTTTCTGTCTTGATATACGATTGTGAAGTACAACCTATACCAATCAGAAGAACCAGAATCAGCATTGAGTTAATTACTTTCATATTGTATGAATTAGTATTTTTATTGTAAAGTTAAATTCTATTTTTTAATTCTCCTCTTATGTATACAAAACAATACTTACCACCCACCTTGGTATCAAATCCAATCGTTTTTTCATTGTACTTTAAAGAGCATCTATTACCAATTTTAGAAAAAACTTCCACTTCTGTAAGCTTACCATTCTTCCACTTCATTGAAATTTCAAAACCACCTCTGGCACAAAGTCCGGACACCTGACCGTCAGACCATACATCGGGTAAAGCTGGTAATAAAAGTATCTGTTCTTCATTTGATTGTAATAACATTTCTATCACACCAGCAGCACCACCAAAATTACCATCTATCTGAAAAGGTGGATGAGCATCCAATAAATTGGGATAAGTGCCACCGCCGCCACCATAGTTCACGTTTTCGGCACCATGGGGAGGCACATATGTCAGCAATTCACGGTAAAGCTTATAGGCTCTATTACCATCCCAAAGTCTGGCCCAAAGGTTAATTCGCCAGCCTTTTGACCATCCGGTAGTCTCATCTCCCTTTATTTCGAGGGATTTTCGACAAGCTTTGGCTAATTCAGGTTCAATTAGAGGAGTTATATGATTACCCGGATACAATCCAAACAAGTGGGTCTGGTGGCGGTGCTGAGGTTCAGCATCCTCCCAATCATGATACCATTCCTGCAGATTACCTTTTTTTCCAACCTGATATGGGTATAATTTGGTCAGGACATTATTCATACTATCCCTCAGGGAAGCATCCAGTTTAAGAACTTCAGAAGCTCGGATTGCCTGTTTCAAGCACTCACGAATCATAGCCAAATCACAAGTAGCCCCATAAAGTGTTGCACCTCTGAAACCATCAGGGGTAATATAAGTATTCTCAGGTGATGTGGATGGTGAAGTAATAAGGTATCCATTTTTATCTTCAACCAACCAATCAAGACAGAATTCAGCTGCTCCCTTCATTAGCGGATAGGCATAACTACTTAGAAATTTTTTATCACCCGTATATAAATAATGATCCCAAAGGTGAGTAACTACCCAAGTTCCACTCATATTCCAGCAAGCCCACATGGGATCTCCATAACCAAAGTCTCCAACCGGATTACTCATTGCCCAAATATCAGAATTATGACATGCAGCCCAACCCTTATCAACCCCGTAAAATGTTTTAGCCGTAACTTTACCTGTTTCGGCAAGATTTCCAATAAATTGCAAAAATGGCTGATGCATTTCAGAAAGATTGGCAGCTTCCGCTAACCAATAGTTTTCTTCTACATTAATATTCATTGTATAGTTACTACTCCAGGGCGGACGAATATACGGATTCCAGATACCTTGCAGGTTAGCTGGAACCTGATCAGTACGAGAGCTGGAAATAAGCAAGTACCGTCCATACTGAAAATACAATATTTCCAAACCTTTATCTTCATCTCCCTCAGTATACTTAATTAAGCGCTGATCTGTTGGCAAATCAGGACTATTATAATCACCAAGTTGAAGTTTAACTCTGTTAAAAAACGACTGATAATCCTTTATATGATCTGTCTTTATGGTTTCATACTTTCTTATTGCAGACTGCCTAAGCAATTGCCTAGCAATAGACTGGTTATCTAATCCATGACTAGCTGGATTCTTATCAAAACCATTAAAGCTTGTAGCAGTACAAATGTACAAGATAACCTCATTGGCCTCATTTACCCGAATACCACTATCACTTACAATAACCTCACCACCTTCATTCAAAACGTTGAAATGAGCAGAAAATCTTGTACCACGTTTTTCATCAAAACGAACCGGATTATCGCTGCCCCAATAACTTGGTACAGTATGATACGGAGCATATCCTGATATTTCTAATCCGTTTTGGTTGGCTACAGTCTTATATTTTAACTGGCTATCAAATTTCAGATTGAAATTTAGTGCATTTTTCTTATCTGCTGATAGTTTGATCACCATTACCTTATCGGGATTAGATACCAGATATTCGCGATAATAAGTCACCCCGTCGCACTTATAATTTACTTTAGCAACAGCATTGCTAATATCAAGTTCCCGATAATAGTCTTCAATATCTTTTGGCTTATTAAATTCGAGATACATTGTGCCAAGCGGAGCGTATGATTGTGAAAACTTACCCTGTATTTTTTTATTAAGCTGCTCTGCTAACTTATAATCTTCATTTTCCAAGGCTTTTCTGACAGCAGGAATGTTTTTATAAGCTTCAGGGTTCATATATCTATCCACGGGCTCCCCACTCCACAAAGTAGCATCGTTAAGATGAATCTTATCAGTATGAACCCCACCAAATACTGTTGCTCCTGTTTTGCCATTACCTATAACTAAAGCCTCTTCGAAGTGAACAGCTGGCTTATCGTACCATAGTTTTAAATCGTTATCAATGTTTGAACTATTGCAACCAATCAATAGTATAGTGACTAAGATATTGAGTAAGATCCTTTTCATACATTATATTTTTTGAAGCCATTGAATTCCAATCAAATAATTCAGAGCACCCAGTTAAAACTGTCGCTCTGAATTATACGTTCATTCAATCGTTACTTGATGAAAACTACAATTAAAAATATGACTTGAGGTACTTCATAGCTTTATTAATTAATTTAAGGGGATAATCCTGGCAGCAAAACCACCCCTTCGAAGCATATTTACATTAAGAACCGAATTACTGTCAATTACTAGATGCTTTATAGAAAAAGCTTGATCGTGCTCTCCATCTGAGATTAGTGTTAGTTTGTATGTTTTACCAATTGTTAGGAAATCAAATTGAACAGTTTGATTTTTTTCCTTCGAATCAGAATTAATACTCCCCACATACCAATCATTACCTTTGCGGCGTGCTAAAACGGAAAATTGTCCCGGATAGCCATCCTGCAATTTAGTATCGTCCCAACTACAAGGTACAGTTCTCAGAAAATTTTTAACAGCATAAGGTAATCGGTAATACCCTTCAGGACGATCAGCCAAGTGCTGAATACTGGATTCAAATATCACACTTAAAGCTAATTCATGTCCATAAGAAGTGATATGAGGATATTGTGAATTGGTGAAAGTTACCGGAGTATAATCCATTGAACCGACAACATTTCGCGTAAATGGCAAAGTAGTATTATGTTCAGGTGCTGTTGTAGTAAACTCCGGACCATTATTATACCATTCGGCACCGCGAACTCCCTCATAAGTCATCAGGTGTGGATAAGTTCGCTGCCATCCACGTGGCACAAGACATCCATGAAAATACACCATTATTTCAAAACGGGCTGCATCTTCGAGTATATCCAGGTAATAGTTAATCATATTTTGCTTTTCACTTTCAAAAAAATCAACTTTTACACCTGCAATTCCCATCTCTTTCAGTTTCCTAAACTCAGCCATTCGGTTCTCGTGAGTAAGCATCCTATCCTTAGGAGTTGCACCAACCCATGTATGATCGCCACCAGAATTATACCAAATCAGAGGTTTCAAACCAAGAGAGTGAATATAAGTCAATGCATCATTCAGATCACCTCCATTACTCATTGCATCCCATTCCCAATCGAGTAATGTATAAGGCCATCCCATATCAGCAGCCAAATCAGCAAATTTACATATAACCTGATAGTCTTTGGTGCCATGATTATCCGACCAATAATTCCAGGAAGACAAACCCGGTTTAATCCAGCTTGTATCCTTTATGACTGAAGGAGATGATATGTCATCAATCAGGGTTGATTCAACAATATCGGCCAAACTACCAACAATAATACTTCTCCAGGGGGATTTCCAGGGTAACGTTATTGACGGAGATATGTGGCCTGTACCTCTGCCATTCCAATCATCAGGAAAAGTGAGTTTATAAACATTTCCATCTCCAAAATTTGTTAATTTGGTTCCGCAGTAGTTTCGATCAAGATCTGCTTCATGAATCAGAAACCAACAATCGCTGTCCTGACACTGAAAAAGTGCCGGATAGCACCAATCCTGTTGTATACTGCCATCCATCTGGCAGGAATAAAGCCCTTCGTTTGCCGGATTAAATTTCTCTAACCACCTTTTGGTACTATCTGAAACAGAATAAGCTGTTAATTCATCATTTATAATATAGCTACCTTCTTTATCCGGAAATTCATACCGAAAAGCAACCCCATCATTATAAACTCTTAAAAACAGATTCATTTTCGATTTTTGTGGAGTTACAAAAGTCACAAGTACCTCATTACCTTCATTTGTTCTATTAGAACGCTTTCCGTGCATCGAATGATAGTCTTCATACAAGGTATGTATCTTACTCGTTTTAACCAGTTTTAATTCTTTTGCAAATACCTGATCATTTCGAACCAAACCCAAATCAATGCGGGGAATTATTTCACTATAATTCTCTCCAACAAGATATCCAACTTTTAAATACCATTTACAACAGTCACTTTTTCGGTCATTTATTAATTGAACTTGAATTTTTTTGTCGGGAGAATTAATAACAAATGCACTAGCAGAAGTATTAACAACACCCAGAAGTAGGAAAATAATCAAGGTATTTAAAAGTCTCATCCCTTTACTTAAAAACAGTTAAGTTAATCTGATAACTTATAAAACGGAAATTCTAATTTTCTTTAGATCTTCCTCTTTTGAACTATTTCCATAATAAACTTCGTACTCACCTTTGGTAACTGTCATTTTTCTCTGTGACCAATCGTAGAACTCAAATGATGATGGAGGTAATACTATTTTAGCCTTGATCGTTTGGCCTTTTGCCAGTTCAACCCGTTCATAAGCTCTCAGGCTTTTAAGGGGTCCATCCATATCGTTAACTTTGCGTATATAAACCTGTAAAATCTCAGTTCCACTGCGTTGCCCCACATTGGATACAGGAATTGACAGTTCAACCAATTCATTGGGCTGAATAATGTTTTTGTCGGCTTTAGCCTCTCCAATATTGAATTGAGTATAACTTAAACCAAACCCAAACGGAAACAGAGCTTCAGTTGTATAACGATAGGTTTTTCCTTTCATTGAATAATCCTCGAAATCACCCAGCTTTTCAGAGTCTTCATAGAAAGTTACAGGTAACTTTCCTGAAGGGTTATAATCGCCAAACAACACGTCAGCAACCGCCAGACCACCCGATTCGCCCGGATACCAGGCCTGTAAAATGGCATCGCAACTCTCTGTTTCAGGAGCCAATGCAATAGCCGATCCTGAGCAATTCACGAAAATCACTTTTTTGCCTGCTTCTTTCAAAGCCTTCAGACAATTACGCTGTACTGATGGTAGTTCGATATTTGTTCGGTCTCCACCTTTAAAACCTGGATAATTAACCGGCATTTCTTCTCCTTCAAGGTTACCGGATAATCCTCCAACAAAAATCACATCATCAACTCCTTTTAACTTATTGATCAGGTTTGTATAATCAACATCTATTTCTTTACCAAAGTCAAATTCAATATTAGCCTGCCAGTTATTTGACTGATTATAGAGAATTTGAATTTTATATTTCTGTCCGGCCTCAACCTTAAAAGGTATTCGTGATGCCAACGTTCTCCAGTTGTTATACTTTTTGATTGTTTCTCCATTAACCAATAATTCAAAATAACCTGTTGCGCCACCCTTAAAAACAATTTCTTCACTGACCTTTGGAACGAAATCGGTTTCGTAAATGGCCGAAAAGCCCTCCAACTTTACACCGGATGCAAATTCGTGCTGACCCGCAGTGGTCATTTTAATCGGATTTACAATTTGCTGGGTTGTTACAATATCACCTTCCCGGTTTGGATTATTCCAATAAATTGCTTTAAATCCGGGTTTACCATCAACCGAACACTGACCAAAGTAACTAACGGTTACCTTGTCTTCAACCAGGTCACAAGCTTTATCATATAATATTTTGTCTGCTGCAATTTTTGTTTGTATTCCATCGAGAATAGAAATGGTACGCACAGGAGTACCATTATAATTTCCCCATAACATAGGTTTGTCATTCGCATTAGGACCAATAACAGCTATCTTTTTATGTTTCTTTGACAGAGGTAAAACATTGTTTTTATTCTGCAGAAGAGTCATGCTTTGCCTTGCCATGTCAAGGGCTAGCTGACGATGTTTCTCATTGTTAAGAACTGATGCAGGAATTTGCGCCCAAGGTACAATCGAATCATTATCGAAATCACCAAGATCAAAACGACCAACCAAAACACGCATCAGACTTTTGTCAATATCTTCCTCTTTTATCAAATCACGTTCAACAGCTTCGGGAAGGTTCTTAAATGGGTAATTCTCCCATACGCATTCAACATCGGTACCCGAGAGAACTGCTTTAGAAGCAGCATGAACAGCATCGGAAGATACATTATGAGTCGTAAAGAAGTCGGTTATTGCACCACAATCTGATACAACCAAATATTTGAATCCCCATTCATCACGCAGTATTCTTTGCAACAAACGCGTATTTCCACAGCAAGGTTCATCATCTATTCGTTGATAGGCACACATCACCTGTCTGACATCAGCCTCCTGAACCAAAGCTTTAAAAGCGGGCATATATGTTTCATACAACTCGCGCGGATTAACATTATTCAAATTCAACTCATGACGACTCCATTCGGGACCTGAATGGACAGCATAATGTTTTGCACAAGCCAGCAATTTGCGATATTTTGCATCTTCAGGTCCCTGTAATCCTTTTATTACTGCAACCCCCATGCGTGAAGTAAGGTATGGGTCTTCCCCATAAGTTTCTTGTCCACGCCCCCAGCGAGGGTCACGAAAAATATTAACATTAGGCGTCCAAACCGATAGACTTAAGAAACGTTTATTTTCATTACCGGCTCGTATCCATTGATGATACTTTGCCCTCGCTTCATCCGAAACTGCATCATATATATGGTACAATAATTTATCGTTGAAAGAGGCTGCCATTCCAATGGGCTCCGGAAAAACCGTAACACTATCATTATTCGCATAACCATGCAGAGCTTCGCTCCACCAGTTGAACCGTTTTACTCCGAATTCAGGAATCGGATCTGACTGGTCGCACATCAGGGTTGCCTTTTCTTCAAGTGTCAGTCTGGAAATCAAATCTTTTGCCCGTTCTTCAGAACTCAGGTTGGGATTTTGATATGGAAACTGGGCTTTCACTGACAAAGCAGAGAAAACCATAGCCGCCACTAAAATTCGCCTAATGTAATTCATTGATAATTATTTAAGTACACCTTTCTTTCTCAAACAAACATTAATCAACAATGGCATCATTAGCCGATGTTGCATACAAGCCTAACAAACAACCGGTAAACCCACCGGCTACATCTGTTGATAGAATATCTCCCGATACAACTCCACCTAAGTTTGTTAAATCACTATCGTTGGTTGAATACGAAAAATCATAATTATCACCCTTTGCCGAAACTTGTAAACCGATCGGTTTTGATATGTCAATTTTTGTTGAAGCAAGTACTTCAGAATTTACTTCTTTTGCAAAACGTTGTTTACTATTTCTTTGCAAAAGCAGATAGTAATCATTGCCTTTCTTTGTGACACCAAAAACATAATTGGAATGTTCGTTTTGCAAACAAACAATACCAGCCAAATCCTTTTCATTATTAGGCTTATAACTCATGGTAACACTATATGAAAAATTCTTATGCATTTGACGATAGAACAATGTGGAAGTAGGTTTCACTTCTTTAATGTTGTTTTCAAATGGTTTAATTCGAATTCCACTAGCTGCCTTTTCTAAGAAATTCTCGCGAGGTCCTCTTAATCCAATCCACCTGTAATCTAATTGTTCGCCTGAGAAATCCTCTTTATAAGTAAAGTTACCATTTGGGAAGAATTCACCTTGTCCGGTTTTATTCTCAACTCCCTCTGGTAGTTGTAATTTAGGCTCCATTGGAATCAATCCGTTTTCAAAAACAGGCCATTCACCCGACCAGTCAACGGGTAAGATAAAGGTTTCACGACCAGTATTTACACGCTGCTTTTCATTAGGGCGGATTGCTAAAAACACCCCATAATGCTTTCCATCCGGACCTTCAATAATATCGGCATGACCAGCCCAATCCACTTTATTTGCACGAACTCTATTAAAATACCTTTGTGTAAGAATTGGATTATTAGGAGCCGGGATGTAGGGACCTTTGGGATTATCTGCTTTGAATATAACTTCGCTATGCCAACCTCCGGTTCCACCTTCGGCACACATCAAATAATATTTGCCATCTTTTTTATAAATATGCGGTGCTTCAATCCAAATTGGTTTTTTAGCCAAATCAACACCTCCATCTACAATAATCTTATCAGTTCCTTCAATTATTTGATCATTTTCGATATCGTACTCCCAAATTTTGATCACACGATGACCAACATATAATTCTTTACCCTGGTCAGGGGCATCATTGTGCACAACATAAGCCTTACCGTCATCATCAAAGAAGATCGATGGGTCAATACCATCAAATTTTAATTTGATAGGATCACTCCAATTCTTTTTCAAAGGATCCTTGGTTTTTACAATAAAGTTACCCAAACCACCGGTAAATCCGGTGGTAATCATGTAAAAAGTATCATTATAGCTGTTGTAGGTAATACCAGGGGCATATATTCCGGCACTAATACCACAGTCGGATACATCAAGTTGTGATTCACGGTTTAACACTCCACCAAGGTCTGTCCAGTTGACCAGATCTTTAGAATGAAAAATCGGAACCCCCGGAAACATGGCAAATGATGAACAAACCATAAAATAATCGTCACCTTTTTTAGCTATGGCCGGGTCGGGGTAACAGCCTTGCAGGATTGGATTATAAAACTCATTCTCTTTTAAGGGGTTGTTACTATACACTTCGTCTGTACCCTCATAAGTAAAGGCTGAAAAGACTGGGGCATTCGTCACTTTATCTTTCTTCACCGGTTGTTTCGCATATACATTCAAAGTTATTAGTAATGCAATTAGTGTCCATATTGTCTGCCGGGTATTCTTCATTGTCTACAATATTTTTTTATTACAAATTATTATTCAGAAAGCCACATTTGCCGAAGCTATTAATGGAAGTATTGAATATCTATCTTACCAAATACACAAACCTCATTTGGAGTAAAACTAATTGATAGAAAGAGGTTACTATTTAAATCCTAGATATTCCATCTATAATTTCGGATATTTCGTTTGAAGTTCGCTTTAAAACATTGACCACGTACAATTATTGCTAAAGAATCATTAAGGAGAATATATATCAGAAAGAGTATAATAAAGTTATGATGCCAATTAAACCTTATGATAAAAAAACCTTCTAATCCACGACCATTAAAGTCGCTTAGATTAGAAGGTTTCTGCTTTACTCCTTTATTAATTTCATTGCATAGATAAAACTAGATCATTCCATTGATAGTTTCAATCTGACCACCTTTGTCGTACTGCAGTTCAATTACTTTTAAGCTTCGTAACCAGGTTTTGCCACCAGATGGAACACAATCGTGATAAAACAAGTACCATTTCTCTTTAAACTCAACAATACAATGATGTGTGGTCCAACCAACTACTGGCGTTAAAATAACCCCTTGATAGGTAAATGGCCCATACGGATTATCACCGATGGCATAGCACAGTTTGTGAGTATCTCCGGTTGAGTAGGAGAAATAGTACTTACCCTGGTACTTGTGCATCCACGATGCCTCAAAAAAACGGCGATCGTGGTCACCTGCAGAAATTACATCACCTTTTTCATCCAGAATAATCACTTCCTTGGGTTCTTCGCCAAACTCGAGCATATCATCACTCAACTTCACAACCCTCGATGGCAATGCCGGTTCATCATCATTAGGCTCATGTCCGCATTCAATGGCTTTATTGTTTCTGTATCGCTGCAATTGTCCACCCCACAAACCACCAAAATACATGTAATGCACACCATCTTCATCTTCGAATACACAAGGGTCAATTGAATAACTTCCTTTCATTGGGGCTTCCTGGGCAATAAAAGGACCTTCAGGTTTATCACTAACTGCCACTCCAATGCGGAAAATGTCGGTTTTATCCTTTACCGGAAAATATAGATAATATCTTCCGTTTTTATAGGCTGCATCACAATCCCACAACTGGCGGCCTGCCCATGGAATGTCTTTTACATCCAGACCAACCCCATGATCAGTCACTACTCCTTCAATATCATCCATCGAAAAGATATGATAATCGCGCATATCAAAGTGATCACCATTATCGTTTTCGGGTATGCCCGACTCAACGTCGTGTGAAGGATAAATATATAACTTGCCATTAAACACATGTACAGCCGGATCGGCAGTGTATAAATGAGGTACAAGGTATCTTGGTTCTTTCATTCTGAATAATTTTAAATTTTTTCTTATACTTACTTCGTCTGCTTAGCCAAATCAATCAGTTTTCCTACTATGGATTTTGGTTGATTTTCCCGGTCAAATAACAAAGGATAATCTGTACGTCCTCTAACTGGAAAATTGTTTTTCCACGATATTCTGTCATTGACACCCCAAAGCGTTACCCTTGTTATATCATCAGAATGTTTTAAAAACAGATTAAAAAATTCAACCATGCGCGAATCCCACTCATTTTGCTTTTCCAGTGGAACTATTCCATCTTCATATGGATTTATTTCTTTGCGATATTCGAAATTTGTGGATATATCAGCACCTAAATCGCCAAAACTCGGATTGGGTAGAATAGACATATCCAATTCTGTCACCATTACTTTCATGCCCTCATTGGCATAGGCCATTATGGCTTCTTCATATTCCTCGATAGATGGACCACTCATTCCAATGTGTCCCTGCATGCCTATTCCGTCAATACGTATTCCATCAGCCTTAAACTTTTTAATCATTGCCACTATTGCATCGCGCCTTCCCGGGTACCATTCGTTGTAATCGTTGTAATACAACTCTGCATCAGGGTCGGCTTCGTGGGCAAACTGAAAGGCCAACTTGATGAAATCCTCTCCGACAATCTGATAAAATTTGCTTTTACGAAATGAGCCATCTTCAACAATCGCCTCATTTACTACATCCCAACCTTTAATTCTACCTTTATAACGCCCCACTACTGTTTCAATATGTGTTTTCATGCGGCCGATTAAAACCTCACGTGAAACATCATTTCCCAAACTATCGGTAAAAAACCATTTAGGAGCCTGCGAATGCCATATCAAGCAATGACCGGTGATGAACATGTTGTGTTGCTCACCAAAATCAACAAACTTATCGGCCAGTGAAAAATCAAATACTCCTTCTTCCGGTTGTATTTCTCCACTTTTCATACAATTCTCGGCAACGATGGCATTAAAATGTTCTTTTGTCACATTTAAGGAAGCGGTATCACGACCCGTAATTTGCCATTCATTAAGAGCTGTACCAATATAGAATTTACCAGTAAAGGCATCTTTCAGCATTTCCTTATTTGCTTGCTGTGGTCCGTTACAGGCAATCAATTGCAACACTGCAAGAACAAGTAATAACGGTTTATATTTCACTTTTTTCATTTTGTCTGTGTTTTATTGAATTACTGTTATTTTATTGTTTTTATTCTTCATTTCGCCTTGCCATCAAATCTTTTTCGAGCTGCACTTCCAATTTTTTATTAATTGCATAGAAAAAAAGCAAACCAGTGGCCACTAAGAAAGGAATAGATGGAAAAACACTAACCAGCATCTTTGCTCCAACACTAACCGATTCAGGCTGTATAATTTCCTGTCCTGCATCCAACAATTCTTTATGCACATATCCATACAAACCAAGAATCCAGGCAACCAATGCACCACCAATTGCCAGTCCGGCTTTTAAACCAACCATCATGGCAGAAAATATAATAGCTGTAGCACGGCGGTTATTTCTCCATTCGGAATAATCAGCTACATCGGCAATCATTGCCCAAAGAATTGGAATGGTAATACCGTAAAAGAAACCGTGAAAAATCTGAGATGTAAACATTAGTACCACACTTTGTGCGGGGAAAACATAGAAAGCAAGGATAAACAAGGTTGAAACTAACAGTCCACTCATATACACATCCCTTTTACCATATTTGTCAGCCAGTTTTTTCGAAAAAGATATACCAACAATCATAAAGATAATACCACCCGCATTAAATAGACCGAAACCCGCAGAAGTTGGATCAGAGCCAAAGAAGTTGAGTCCGATAGCAGATAAAGCCTTCAGGATGGGCTGAATGAATTTTTCTAACGCAATGGCATCAACGTAGTTGTTAAAATAATAAACATACGCTCCTCCCTTCATTGCCAGGGTGATAAAAATAAGAATGGTCACCGTGAGCATAATGATCCAAGGTCTGTTTTTTATAAGATCTGAGATATCTTCTTTTAGAGTTGATTTTTGTTCAGCTTTGGGAACAATGCGTTCCTTGGTTGTTAAAAAAGTAATAATCAACATAATGGTTCCGGTAATAGCCAACCAGGTCATTACTACCTCCATTCCTGCTGCTTTATCGCCACCACCTGCATATTCGATAATTGGCAACATAAAAACCTGCACGAAAAACTGAGCAAACATCACCGCCACAAAACGAGAGGAAGAGATACTGTTACGCTCACCCATATCACCTGTAATTACACCACTCAAAGCTGAATAGGGTAAATTGCTCCCCGCATACAACAACAATAATAAAGTATAGGTTGCTGCAGCATAAATCAGTTTACCCTGGTATGAGAAGTCGGGCGTTGTAAAGGCTAATAATGCCACTACTCCCATTGGAACCGATGTATATAAAATCCATGGTCGAAACTTTCCCCATCTAGAATTTGTTCGGTCAGCTAATGCACCAATGATCGGGTTAAACATAAAGGCTGCAACCAAACCAACAACAAGCATTATTACTGAGGCATCGTTGTTTTCAAGACCGTAAATATCGGTATAGAAATAAGCTAAATAGGTAATCAAGGTTTGAAAAACCAGATTGGCTGCCAGATCACCGAGACTATACCCGATTTTTTCGACAACAGAGAGCTTATGAGAACTTGTATTCATCATTTAATTGATTAATTGTTTTTAATTTCAGTTGAAAAAGGTGAAGCCGGGAGCTCTTCCTTATTTTTAAGGTTTGCACCTGCAGGATTATCCTCCCAGGCATATCGTACTATTTTTGGATCAGAAATTTTTGGACTCCATACCTTTACAGTATTTCGGTTCATCACCACTGCATTAGCCCATACGAAGCGACCATCTTCTCCGGCAATCTGAAATCCTTCTAAGAGGTTATTGGCATATAGGCCCTGCCCGACTGATTTGAATGTAAGAATGATGCTTCCGTCTTCGGTTTTCATTGATTCATACAAAGGCCCGGAACTAATAATCGAACTATTGTTATAAGCAACACGCTGAGCCTCGAGAAACAAACGTAGTGCTACTTCTTTTTTGTTTAATGGATGAATGTCGTTCCACTCTCCAATATCGAAAGTAACAGCCATACCGGTATTTGACAGTTCTAATGTGCGACGCTGTGCATCACGAACTTCAGCCCAACCACTATTAACTGTTTGTTTTTGAGGAACACCCAGATTGGCCAACTGAGCATACAAGAATGGTAGTTCAGGATGATCGAATTGTGACCGCCAATCCTGAATCATACTTTTAAACAATTGTTCGTATTCATTTCCACGTCCGGTGTTCGATTCTCCCTGAAACCATATCACTCCTTTGATTTTGTAATTATGTGCAGGACTGATTAAACTATTGAATAAACCACCAGGCATGAAGGATAGTCCCGGAGGACCAAACGGGGGATTTAGTTTTGCACCAATATGATATTTCCAGTCACCTGTAAGGTCAATAACCTGCGAGCCAACTCGAACTTCGTAAGGTTTCTCTTCTACAAAACCGCCACGTCCACCTTGACAAAATACGCGTACCATCAACTTGTTTCTTCCAGGTTTAAGCACACCTTTGGGCAAGTTGTAAATACGCGGTGGATAACGGTATGTTATGTTTCCAACAAAAATGCCGTTTACAAATGTAGAGTCGCTGTCGATAATGCATCCCAAACGCAAAATAGCTTCTTTTACAGCCAAGGAATCTGCCACATTGAATTCCTTGCAGAACCAAATAGATCCGTTTCTCAATTCAACTCCTTTGTCTGTCCAGAATCCGGGCAAGGAAATTTGGTTCCAATCCGTAACATCAACATCATCCTTTGACCATCTACCGGTACCGGGATCATTTTTATTCACTTCGACACTCCAGTTATAAGCCAGTTTTTCAGGCTCTTCTTCCTTCATCTTTGCCCGAACAGAATCGCTGTGCGCTTTCTTTTCAGTCCAGTCATTAAGGTACTTCTCAACTTTATTTTTACTTAACCACGATTCGGCTGGTGAACCACCGATTGCGGTACTAATAATACCGATTGGAACCTGGTATTTTTGATGCAGGTTATTGGCATAAAACCAAGAAACAGCAGAGAAGTCACCAATATTTTTTGGTGTTGCAGGCAACCATGATCCATCCGGATAGTCAGTTTGTGCCGTTATTTCATCTTTTCGGGTTGAAGACCGAAACAATCGGATATTGGTATTATTTACCTTATTGATTTCTTGGGCATACAAATCCATTACCCTTCGAACAGGCAATTCCATATTTGATTGTCCTGATGATAACCACACATCACCAACCAAAATATCGCTTAATTCGATTTCGTTTATTTCCATTGTATACGGTCCACCTGCTAAAGCCGGAGCCAACTCCAATTGCCAATTGCCGGCTTTATCAGCTTTAGTTTTATAAATTTTATCCAAAAACTTAACGGTAACTTTCTCCGAGGGATCGGCCCATCCCCATATTTTTAAAGGTTCATCCCGCTGGAGAATCATGCCATTACTCACGAGGCGCGGTAATTTTACTGCCGCCAGCGAAGGAAGTGAAACTAACGCAAGCAAAAGCATATATACTAATCGTAACCCCATTTTATATCGATTCATTTTTTATTTTTTTTTGTTTGCTCTGAGGTGCACCCAAATAAGCAGGCTTTAAACCTCCGGTATCAATCATTATTTTCTGGAATACAATACCTGGTTCCAGAACCCGTATGCGAAGCAGATGCACACCGGCATCGCTTATTGACTGTTGTACGGTCGATTTAATCATCCTCTCTGCCTGCCATTTTCCAAGTTCACCCCGATATGCACCATTAAAATTGACCACTTTCTCTTTACCGCCATCAACCGAAACTGCATAACGCAATCCTTTATTTGCATTGAAATTCAATGTTGGTGAAACCCAAATATGTATATCAAATGTTCCGGTCGATTTAAAATCAATGGCATATTCCAGGTAAACCGAATCTCCTTTGGATGGATAAAAATTCTGCGGGAACGTTGTAATGCCTGAATCAGTTTTGCCCAATTCGGGAATAACCTTCCATCGAATTTTATTGGTTCCATTTGCATGTTGATAATTAGCTGCTTCAATTGAAACATATCCATCAGCTTCAACAAAAACGAGTTCTGAGTTAGATTTCAAAGGCACTTCAATCCGAACAACTTCCGGCATTGTACTTTGGCGGGGCTCTGCCCATGTTTTATAACCAATACGTATCTGATCCATTTGATGAATCCATTTGCCATTGGCTATTTGCTTGTTGTAATGTACAGTAAACAGCGAATCGCGCTCAAAACACTCTTCTACAACATCAGCCCAATCATTGGCAGACGGATCATTTTCGGCAGCCAGATTATGGTTCATTGCCACAGCAAAGTACATTTCGTAAAGGTTGCAACTGGCATTGGTTGGAAAAAGAACCAACTGATCAAAAGCATCCTTGTACTCGTTAGGTAAAAAATTATAAATGCGCAATGCATCCAGTGTTAAATCACGATAATCATTACGTACCCGTTCGAACTCATTGTAGTTTTTGAGACTAAATGTTTTATGATCGAGCAATTCGGGCGTAACCCGATGGTTATATTTGGTATACAAATTAAGAATACGTGCTGCGTCTTCAGCATATTTATCACCGAACTGCTCCGTACACCAATTAACAGTATAACGGTATAGGTTATCAGCATTAAAGACAGTTGGATCCCATGCCATATCAAGGAAAAAACTTATCGGAAACTCCATTGGTTTTAAATCGCCAACATTTAACACCCAAATACGATCCACGCCATGACTATAGGTCAGGCTCATTTGCTCCCAAATCCGATGAATCTGGCTCACATTAATCCATCTGTAACTTCTCGGCCCTCCAACATAATCTACATGATAGTACATTCCATAGCCGCCTTTACGAACCGGAGCATTCACATCGGGTAATTTTCTAACATTTCCCCAATTATCGTCGCAAAGTAGCAGAGTAATATCATCAGGAACACGCATGCCTTTATCGTAGTAATCCTGCACCTCCTTATACAAAGCCCATACCTGAGGTGTTTCTTCCGCTTTTTTACCGGTCACTTTGCTGATGGTTTTGCGCTGATCTTTCACAATTTTTTCTAACAACGAAATGTTAGTACCCTCTTCCATGGCCTCATCACCATCGCCACGCATACCAACTGTTACAATGGTTTCCCAGTTCTTATTGCGTTCCATTCCTTTTTTCCAGAAATCAGAAAGAACTTCTTTATTTTTATTGTAATCCCATGAACCGGAACCATAACGATGCCACTCCTCCTGTGCACGCCCCATTGGTTCGTGATGCGAGGTGCTCATTACAATTCCAAGCTTATCGGCCAGAACACCATTTTCCGGATCATCATCAAAAAATGCTTTTCCCCACATAGCGGGCCACAGGAAGTTACCACGCAAACGCAAGGTTAATTCAAAAACATGACTGTAAAACTGTGCATTAAATCCACCAAAGGTTGCACGTACCCAACCACCCAAAGCCGGTTCTTCATCATTCAGAAAAATTCCGCGATATTTCACTTTCGGACTTTCAGTAACATAACGGCCTGCCTTTACATAAACCGCTTCGTGTTTATCAACCGGCACATCAGCCCACCAGTACCATGGTGAAACTCCCATTGCCCGTGACAAGTTAAGCATAGCGTAAATTGTTCCGCGTTTGTCGCTTCCTGCCAGGATCAATGCCTGTTCTATGCCCGGAAACGGATTTTCAACAACCTGGGTAAGACTTCGCTCCCACTGGCCTTTTATTTCCGAAACATCAATTTTACCTTCTTTTATTAATTGATCAATCCACTGGTTTTTACCAATGGTTCCGACTAAAACCATTTGTTTAGACTGAGGTAATTCCGATTGATGAATTTCTGCCACCTGTCCTGAGACCATTTTCAGGTCATTCGCAAACCAACCGACAACAGTAGTTATTCCCGGATAATCGGTTTCATCGACTACTATTGAGGTTTGCTGTTTATCGGCAGCAAGCGTAAAGCTACCTGTCTGTTTTGTAAATCCGACATAAGCCTCCGGACTCCCGGCCCAAACAGGTTGCGAAAGCTGTAATAGCAACAGCAAAGTGCAACACCAAATTAGTTTTGTATTGTTCGATTCTAGTCTCATTGTTCAGTTCTCTTTCTATTGTATATTATGTATTCATGGTTTCGACTGTATTGCTATACTTGCAGACTGAATGTTATCGGACTCTGCTTTTAGTACTATTGTTCCAGACTTACCTTCAACTCCCTTTACAATCACCAGACACAAGCCGCTAAAAGCATTTCGTTCTGTTGAAGGGAAAGCAACCATATTGGTTGGGTCACCGTTGTCGGTTGCAACAATTTCGCCAGGACCTTCAATGCTAAAACGAATTAAATTCGAAGCATCCGGTACAGTCAATCCGTCTTTATCAGCAACTTTCACCGTGATAAACGAAAGATCGGTACCATCAGCTTTTATTTCGTTGCGATCGGCTTCGGCCTTTAATTGAGCTATTTCCCCAGTTGTTTGAACCAGTTCTTCAGCCCACTTTTGTCCGTTTTTATACGCGACAGCTTTTAGTTCGCCCGGTTTGTAAAGTACATCATCCCAACGCAGGCGATATTCGAATTCGCCCTTTTGTTTTTTACCCAATGATTTTCCATTCAGGAACAATTCCACTTCATCGCCCGAAGTAAATACATGTACCGGGGTAACTTCTCCAACACGATCAGGCCAGTTCCAGTGCGGTAGAATATGCACCATCGGGTAATCGGGACACCAACGTGACTGATAAAGGTAAAAACGGTCCTTTTTGAAGCCGGCCAAATCGATAATACCGGTATACGAACTTCGAGCCTGGTAATACGGGGTTGGCTCTCCCAGGTAATCCCAGCCGGTCCACACAAATTCGCCGGCAACAAACGGATGGGCATCCTGAGCAGCAAAAACTTTGTCGGCGCTTGATCCAAAATCAACTGCATAGAGCTCGTACGAACTCACTTGTCCAGCTTTAGAATCGCCGCCCATACCATCGCGAACCGGAGAACTAACAGCATTAGAGACAGGGAAATAATAGACACCACGACTACTAAAAGCTGATGCTGTTTCGGTACTGATGATAACTTTCTGCGGAAATTTTTCGTGAAATGCATCGTATTGCGGTGCTGTACGAATACGGTCGGTTCCTTCGAATATTGCTTCCTGACGGATTCCTTCGCCCTGATAGTTTAAACCAATAATATCGGGAACTTTAGGAAGTTCCATGAATGGTTTGGCAAAATTCATAGCTGTAATGGTAGGCCGGGTCGGATCTTCTTCCTTCACGAAATTAGATAATCGTTGTCCAACTGCGGCACCTTCTACACCGGTATATTGTTCTCCTACTTCGTTACCAAAACTCCATGCAATGACCGATGGATGGTTACGATCGCGACGGATAAAAGCCCGAGTATCGGCTTCTGACCAATCCGGAAAAATAAGATGAAAATCGTAAGGTGTTTTTTTCTGTTCCCACGAATCAAAAATTTCGTCCATTACCAAGAAGCCCATTTTATCGGTGAGTTCAAGTAATTCGGGGGCAGGAAGATTATGAGCCATACGAATGGCATTACAGCCCATATCGCGTAACATTTCCAACTGGCGTTCGGCTGCACGGGTATTAAATGCAGCACCCAAAGCGCCCAAATCATGATGTTGGTTGACTCCCTGAAGTCTGATTTTTTCGCCATTAACGATAATTCCCTCATTCGGGTCGAATTTCACATCGCGAACACCAAATCGTGTTTCGTATTGATCGATTAATTTTTCATTTTCGTAAAGTTCAGTGACGGCAACATATCTGTTCGGTTGTTGTGTTGGAAGAGGTCCCCAAAGTTTTGGATTTTTCAGCACTGTGCCCGTTTCAACTTTAACTTGACTTCCTGCAGCCACACTCAATTCCTGAGTGGCGAATTTTCCAACAACAGCTTCTTTTCGATATCCGTTTTCGTCCAGTTCAAAAATCTTCGTAATCAGTTTCACTTCAATGTATTTTTCGGAACTGTTTTCAATTTTCACTTCCAAATCAAGTCGGGCAGATTCGGTGCTAACAGCGCTGGTTTTTACAAATGTGCCCCAATGAGCCACATGAACCGGATTTGTTTTAACAAGCCACACATTACGGTAAATTCCACCTCCGGGATACCATCGGGCCGAATAGTTTGGATTATCCAAACGAATAGCCAATTGGTTCGCACTGCCGGGAACCAGGTAAGGAGTTAAATCGAGTCGGAACGATGCATAACCGTATGGCCATCCTCCAACCAACTGTCCGTTGCACCAAACCATGGCATACGACATGGCTCCGTCTATATCAAGAAAAATTGACTTTCCGGCATCAGAAGCCGGTATGTCCAGTTTTTTGCGGTACCAGGCCACACCATTGCTGGGCAGGCGTCCCATTCCTCCGCCAACTTCCGAATCCCAGCCTTCCTGAAAAGGGCCTTTTATTGCCCAGTCGTGCGGCAAATTAATGCATTCCCAGTCAGCATCGTTAAATTCAGCCTGAACAAAGGGAAAATCTCCTCCAGGATTACCTTCCGGACAGCTATGTCTTTGAGTTGAATCGCTGATAAAAGGATTAGCTGTTGGTAAAATCCACGCTTTTAAAACGTTTTCTACCGATTTTATATCAACGGCTTGGGTTGGTTTCGAATCGGCATCTTTCACCACATTGCCTTCTTCTGTCTGGGGACGAATATCGTAAATCAACCTATCTGCAATAGAGTCCAATTCGTATTTAAAGAAATGCCAATCTTGATTAATGGATATTCGTTGGCGTACATCTTGTTGTTGGGTAGATTCGTTACTACAGGAATAAATACCAAGAATAAATATTACAGTAAAAATACTCATACAATTCACTGAAAATAAAAATCTGTGATTTGGTGTTGTTTGATTTTTCATTGGCTTTAGTTTTCAAATTTGTGCCTAGAATCAATTCATATTAGATTACGGCACTAATAATTACTCAAAAATAAATACGAGACTTCAATTCAACCTTTAATTATGAATATATGATTTATAATATCGCACATTCCATCCCCTCAACTCCACACACAAACAACCTCACTTACAGTTCTATAATAAGCTTATGGTTTTATACTCTAATTTATAACCAGCAATTCTATTCCAATGCAACACAAACTCATTAAAAAATGAGGGGATGTCTGGTTAAGACACCCCCTCATCTAATTCTATGAAAAAAACTATTCTAATTACCCGATAAACCATCTGCAAAAGCAGCATATGAGTGTTTGCGTGAATAATTTAATGTCCATAACCCAATTGGTTCTCCACCTCTCCAAGAAGATTCTGCCGGACTGTCCGTAGGACTCCAAACTGTTATTCCATATTGTTGTGATACTGGAATCAATTCCTTGTACTTGTTCACTACATATGCATACATTTCAGCTTGAGCCTGATAATCTTCTTCTGTTGCTTCCGATGTTTTTTTATTAATGCCAATATCCAACTCCGAAACTTTAATTAGCTTTCCAGTTGCTGCTAAAAGTTCAAACATTTGAGCAATCTTATCTTTATCCGAATCAACATTAATATGCATTTGCGTTCCAATTCCATCAACTCTGGCACCATGAGTCTCAATGTACTCAACATAGGCAATCAAACCTTTACATTTATCTAAATTATACTCTAAATTATAATCATTAATAAAATGAATATCACTTTCATTACCATATTGACGAGCCAGTTTAAAAGCCATTACTGCATAATCTTTACCCAGATAATCCTGCCAGTAAAATTCATCACTTGCGAAATCTGCAGGAGCTTTATTTAAGCCTGATTTTAATTCATACGGATTTCCATCATCCATTGGTTCATTAACAACATCCCATGCTTTAACATAGTCCTTTGAAACCTCTAACATTCCTGAAATCCATCTTTCTAATTCATAAGAAATAGTATCTCTTTTTTCTTCATCTGTTAGAGGTATTGTATTTCCTGATTCCTCAATCTCCCATACAATATCATCGAAATAATACGTATTGGCTTCTTTTAGAATAGCAAGATTAAACGCGATGGTGTTCATTCCTGCTTGACTGGCTGAAATTACTCCTGAATTAGAATATTCCTGCCATTCAGTAGTAACTGCAGGACTACCAACCATTGACCAATGTAAATAGCCTCCAGGATTATTATGTGCTTGAGATGCTATAGTTGCAGGCTTATCTGCTTTAACCTTCATACTAAAGCGATAGGCTTGACCTTCTTCCAATTGCATAGGTCCTTTCACAAAGAACTGTGTATCCCAGTCATTACTTGGATTATCTCCCGACTTAACAACAATTGCTCTACCCACTCCATCTGCTCCTGTTCCATCAGCACCAATTGTAGCAGCATCTGGACCAACGGTTATCTCAGTTGCAAAGAAGCTTGAAACATCATCAGTTTCGACATTACTGTTATTTACCAGGTTAGTCCACCAAGTAGCAGGTCCTGCTGCAGTACCTTCAATTGAAAAGGTGTATGAATGCCAACTAGGTTTTCCCCATTGACTTAGATCATCTTCATCGAAGGTTCCATTTCCTATTAAATTATCTTCCGAACCACTTGCGGTAAGCACCATATCATCAAAAAACAGATCACCTCCAAATGTTCCGAAACAAAACTGTAATCTGGTAGCATTCATAGTCGGTGTAAATGTTACAGTAACATCGCCCCATGTTTCACCCAAAGCAATGTCCGGACCATAATTGGTTGTTGCCCCATCTGTTCTCCAAAATCCAACCGTATAGACACTTGAAGCTTTTGCACGCATTGTTAATGTATATTCCACACCCTCAGTTAATGGAGTAGGCATTGTGTATTCAAGCTGCCAATCCCAGATATTAGCCTTCGCCTCTGGAGTTGTAATTTGTAAAGCATTGTTGGCATCATTCGGATCAATTTCAATTTCACGATCAGCAATCGTAGTATTCAGGTAAGACGCTTTTTGATTAGCATGCCAACATAAAGTATGACCATAAATGGTAATTCCAGCTTCCTTTGCTGTTTCAATAAATCTTTCCACTCCGGTAAAAGACATGCTTCCATTATCACCAACAATGGCCCCATGCTTCATAGCATAACCGGCAGTCATTTCATCAAAATTGGACGAAATGAAACTATTTCTGTAATCTTTTTGAATGTAATCATTTAACGAAACGCCTGCTCCAAGAATGAAATCAGGGTTTTCGGTGCGATTAACATACGCCTTTAATACATCATAGTCTTTCAGGTATTCATACATTTGAACACTTTCAGGTTTCTTGACATCAAAGTCAAGTAAACTATTTTCGGCGCAGGAAACCATTGACAAAACAGAAATGACTCCTAACCCTATTTTATTTAAATACTTCATTATAATATGAATTTAAATACTACTTAACTATATACTCCGGAGAAAAATATTCAGGTTTAATACCCCTATCTCTAACCACAAGAGTATCTTTAGTTGAATATGTTTTACCATCCACATTGATTGTATAATCCAGATACAAGGCATTGCGATCTTTATTGCCCCAGCTTTTCTTTTCTCCATCAATGACAAATTTACCTGAACCAGTCACTGCAAAACCATTATCATTTGAAGACACATTGCAATTATCCTCCTGATCAAAAGTAAGTAGTAAAGTACATGTCACATTCTCATCATTTGCATTAACAACATTAATTGGCAATTCAACTGAGCTTAATGAAGTTGTTGAACAATAACTTAACTCATCATATTCAACACTCGCTTCTCTTCGGATCACTGTTTCAACTATATTGCCAGTTTTAATCACATCCGTTCCTCTTCTTAAGTAAATTGCATGCCATTTGTTAATATACTTAACACAATACAATACATAATCCTTTGGTGTCACATCCCAATCTGCGAGATTAGTTCTGATTGGACTATCATTCTTAGCCAATCCACCCAAAATTGAATCAGCATTAGCTACATCAGTCATTACTAAAGGTATTACATAAGTGTTTTTAATGGCATTTGCATCTGCAAAGAATGCATCCGTCAATTGCACCTCTATTCCACCCTGCAATTGCTTGTTCAAGAACATCTTATCAGAGGCCAAAGAATAATATTCTGAAGGCATTGCCAAAACTTCTTCACCATTCGAATAATAAAGATTATTACATAGCTCGTTGCTTACTTCCACATCAATTTCTATATTCTTGTCATTTTGATATACACCTCCCATGGTTGCATATATCTTACATTTATGCTCATTATCCAAGGTATTATCATAAATGTCATCGCCCAAAACAATTGTCCTTACAGGATATTGATTGGCAAAATACACAGTAGTATAATCAAAGTCAGGAAAAATCACTTCATTATTCTCGCAAGATGTAATCCAGAAACTAATGAATATAATACTCAGCCTCCAAATTCCTTTATATTGTTTCATCTTATTCATAGCTTATCACTTTTATCATTATTTTACCAACCTGCATTTTGAACTAATGCACTCCACTTTTGTAATTCTCTGTAAGGAATAGGGCCATGATACATATAAGGTTTAAAGTTTCTTAATTCAACCTCAATTGAAGTATAAACCTTGGTTCCATCAATATCACCTATTTGCATTCCAAGTGCCGTTTCATTCAAATCAGATACTTTCCATCTTCTTAAATCCCAAAAACGGTGGTTTTCAAAACACAATTCCAGACGTCTCTCATTTCTAATCAATTCTCTCATCAGGTCTTTATTACCTTTAATTGACTCCAGGTAAAGATCTTGTTCATCGATACCAGCTCTTTGACGGATAGCTTTAATTACGTCATAGGCTGAATAAGTATTTCCACCAGTTCCGGTTGGTCCCCATGCCTCATTGGCTGCCTCTGCATAAATCAGGAATAATTCAGTATACCTGATTCGCGCAACATAGTGTTTTTGTTTGGTATCATATGTAGGATCTGGATTACAATCTGATCTTAACAATTTTCTCAGGTAATATCCGGTTCTTGTTGACCATCCGTTATCCTTATTGATACCATCATTATTGTCGCTATAAGTACCGGTAACAATCTCTGAATTATTAGGCCCTTGAACACTCTCATTAACTACAACATACTTCTCCAATCGAGGATCTCTGTTTTGATACGGAAACTCAGGATCATAACTAGTATGTGTAATAGGATAACCGTTACTCATTGGAAAAGCATCCACTAAATTTTGTGTAGGATTGATTCGTCCGTTTCCGTAAACAGAAGGTGGAAAATTATCCTTCTCAAGGTTATTGTTACTTTCAATTGGACTACGCCAAATGACCTCTGCCGGAACAACTCCTGCTCCTAAATCATCAATCTCCGAGGTATTTGCATACCAGGTTCCACCATCCATATCCATTCCAGCTATTCCGTTTATGCGATTTAGAACCTGAGCTGCAAACTTTGCAGCATCTTCATATGTTACATCATTACCTGAAGTATAAGCAGGACTAGCTGCCAAGAGTGCCACTTGAGCTTTTACGGCTTCAATAATTCGACCGTTAATTCGACCTTTAATATGATTTCCATTTGCTCTGTTGTAATCTCCTGCATTGGTAACACCCAAGTCCTTATATTTCTGAGGAATCTGCGCATCACTAATATCTCCATAATCCAATGGTAAAAGTTCTAATGCCTGGTCAATATCATCAAATATTTGATCAAGACATTCCTGAAAAGTATTACGAGGCTGATTAAAATCAGATTCTACGGTTTCAGGTTCTGTACGAATAGTTACTCCCAATAGTTGTCCATCAGCAGACCAACCTCCGTGAGCCATTAAAAGATAATACATATGTAAGGCTCTCAATGCATAGCTTTCTCCTTTTAGTCTGTCATTAAACATTGTATTGATAGCTTCATTCTTACTATACAATACTTCATCAGTATTGGCTAAAAAGAGATTAATGTATTGAATAGCATTTTGTCTGCTTTCCCATTGTGAGGTAGGATTATTATCCGAACTCCAGGAGCCGGTAGCCATCGACAGAAAATTGTCTGAAATTTCATTGGTTACTGCATTATCGGTAGCAACCTCACTGGTTGGATTCGATGAATACGGAAGCAGTATGTATGCATTTGCAAGAAGACCTTGCGCATAAACGGGTTCTTTATACATTACATCCAAATCACGTATGTTTTCCAATGCAGGTTCAAACATATCGTCACACGATGTAATTACAAGTAGAAGAACCAAAAATCTAAATATATTTTTCATAACTTTTCTTTTTGATTTACTGACCTTTAGAAAACGGCTTTGATACCAAAGTTATAGAAACGCGTTTGAGGAGCACTTCCAACACTCATCTCCAGAATTTCACGTTCTTTTGAAATGGTCAACAAATTTGATCCACTTACATACATTGAAATATCTTGGAAAACAAAGTTTTGCAAAATGTTTTTAGGTATGTCATAAGTAATCTGAACTTTAGCCAGGTTGAACCGATCTGTTTTATATAACCAAAAGTCAGAATTACGGAAATTATTATCACCCGATTCCGTAGTTAATCTTGGATAAGTAGCGTTATTTTTGGTAGCCTCTGTCCATCTGGCGCGTACTACTTCGGAGTATTTTCCATTACCAGATACCCAAAAATATGAACTATTTTTCATCGCATAGGCTCCAAAATTACCTGTACCTAAAGCAAAAAAGGTTAAATTCTTCCATTTTGCCACTAGATTAATTCCAGCAGTAAATGGTGCGCCTGACCATCCCCCTTTTCCCAGATATACATTATCCTGTTCATCAATTATATTGTCACCATTCTGATCAATATACTTGATATCACCAGGCTTTATTGTACCTGAAAATCGTTGCTCAGGAGAATTATTGATTTCATCCTGACTATTGAAGAAACCATCACTTTGTAATCCCCAAATACCATCTAAAGGCTGTCCCTGACGATTTTGATAATCCCATTCATTCGCTTCATCCCGTTTTGCTGCATTAGTTGTATAGTAAACACCATTTAATCCAAGTGTTAAATCAAACTCACCAACACTTTTATTGAAATTAATACTAAAATCGAATCCTTTTCTTTCATCCACATTATAATTGTAGTATGGACGGAAAGTAGATTCAGGATAATATGTTGATAAATAACTTGGAAATATAGTGGAAGGAATAATAATCCCTCCATCCATTGTATTGGTAAAAACAGAAGTATTTATCTCTAGCAATCTATTCCACAATGAAGCATAAATAGACGCAGATATTTCTTTACGTTTAATGAAATCCAATTCTTCATTGGCTCCTCTTTTAACATTGGTTGATCTTTCTGGGCGACCATCTGACCATCCCCAATACGCACCGTTAGCATGTTCGTAACTTCCACCATACATATAGTAGTTTTCAATATCAATGTCTGAATTCAAAATACTGGAAGAGGCACTTAATCTAAGATCATCAATTACAGTTGAACCCGATAAGAAATTCTCGTTACTTAATCTCCATGCTAAAGTGGCAGAAGGCGAAACCGCTGTTCGGTTACCTTCAGCTAATCGCGCTGAATGAGTAGCTGTTGCACTTAAACTGACATAATACTTATACTTCAAATTATAATCAAATTGCCAGCCTAAGTTCGCATTACTTATTGCATGATATTCAGTTGACTGCTTTTGTTGCCAACCTGATGCTATAAGCATGGTATTAATATTATGAGCTTCATTCACACTAGTTTCGTATACTAATCTTCCTGAAGCCAGAATAGTTTGCCTACTACTACTGTTCGATATATTTTGGTTCCCCGATTTTTCATCGTTTCCAATCATTGAGGGTATTTGAACATATCCAACACCATTATAATCTCTCCAAACCGGATTAAAAACTGCATATGAATTATTAAATGAAGTACTATAAGTAGTGGAGTAATCAACTGCAAATTGTGTATGAAATGACAAGCCCTTTAACAAGCTTTGTAAGTCAAAATCTATACCCGTATCAAATTGAAACTGACGGCTTGTCCACTTATTATTTCCTGCAGCATAATAGTCTGCAAAAATATTAGTTGGCTCACTTTGTGTTCCGGCTAAAAAGTACTTACCTCCAATAATGTTACTACCACTATTAATATAATTCCAGGATTGTTGGTCCATTGGATCCAAAAAGCTTATTGGAACCAAAGGAGATAAACGATTAGGTCTCATGGTTGCTGCATTGCTCCAATAGTTGCTTTCACCACTTGCATTTGCAGTCCGTGCATTATAAAATGTTGCATTTGCATTGATATATGCACTAACATTGTTATTAATATTAAGATCTACATTACCTCTGATATTTAGTCTATTGGTATTGTTTTCTTCAGCTTCACCAAAGTTAATCATATCCCCTTCAGTATAATACCCTATATTCGAGTAGAATTTAGCTCTTTTATTCCCTCCGGTAATTTCAGTAATAACATCCGTACGATTATAGGTCTTTTTGATATAATCAGAAGAATAGAAATCAACATTTGGATAACGATAAGGATTGATACCGGAACTATGATTATAAATTGTTTCTTCGCTGAAAACAATGTCTTTTCCATCATTGATCGAAGCCTCGTTAAATAGAGTCATATATTCAGCCGAACCCAAATACTTTGGAAAGCTTTTGGCAACATGCCAACCTGTATTAACCCTTACATTAACGCTAAGGTCACTATCATCACCTCTTTTCGTTGAAATATAGATAACACCTTTTGCAGCCCTGCTACCATAGATAGCAATGGCTGAAGCTCCTTTTAAAAATGTAATCTGCTCAATTTCGGTTGGTAATACATTATTTGCATCTCTGGGTATACCGTCTACTAAAACCAGGTAATCACCCATTCCCCATAGTGAATTGCCCGTATACCCTCCAATATAACCTTGCATATTGTCAAGGCTATATGTATTATAGTTCATTTTTGTTAATTCGGCCAAATCAACAACTGAAACACCCCCTAAAAGCTCACTTTTCGCGACCTTTTTATAAGCAACCTGCACTAGTGGGTCTTTTGTCAATTTTAACGTATCAGCTTCATTTTGTACATTATATTGGGCCTTTATATGTAATAACGGAACCATTATAAATAATGCCATGCAAATGAATCTTAATTGTATATGTTTCATTGCTTAATCATTTATTGTTACAAGTATGTTTTAGTTAGGTTGTATTACCAACCCGGATTCTGATTAAACTCAGGATAAAGTGAGACATCAGAAACCTTTAGAGGTAGCCAATAATGCTTGGTACCAAAATCACGTGTTAAAATAATTTCCTCTCTAAAATTAGCCACTTGGGCATCTTTACAATCGTTTTCTTTAAACCATTCTAAAGTTTCAACCCGATCAAATTCATGAGAAGTTTTAACATTATATGGATACTCTGTTAACAATAACCATCTTTGCAAATCGTTAAACCGAAATCCCTCGAATGACAGTTCAACCGCTCTTTCTCTTCTGATTTCATTCATGAATTTATCATTATCTGCAACATAACTTGCATCAACAAACCCCGCACCTACTCTTTCACGTATTCTGTTCATAGCTTGCTCCGCAGTTAAGCCATAGGTAGCAGATGTATATTGTGCACCACCAATAGCGGCACATGCTTCGGCATACATTAGGTAAACATCCCCCAATCTCATATAAGGAAGGTAAGTCTGAATACCATTACCCCAATCATAGGCCTGATCATATTTATTACATTCATGAGGAGCAAACTTTTGCATAAAATAACCTGTGCGGCTTCCATTCTGAGGATTTCTCATTGTACCACCTGTATGTAACCCGGTATACCTTAGGTGTTCATCTTCCTCAAGCATGGCTGAGTTTACATATTTAAAGCCATCAACAATTATATCATGGTAGAAACGTGGATCACGATCCTTAAAAGGATAGTTTGGATCAAATCCGGAATTAGGATCATCTAATGGCAAACCATTTGCCATACCATAAAAATTAACATAATTTGCTGTTGGATGATGGATAACATTATCATGTTCTACCAATCCATTTACCTTTGGCCCCCATGTTTTCAAAAAGTTCCAAGCCGATCCATTGGCATCATACACTCTTCCACGAAAGATAGCTTCATCAGCACCAGGCATTAAAAAGCCTTGGCCTCTTGTATAAAAAATTTCAGAAAAAGACTTTTCACTTCCCGATTTGATATGATTGTAAATATCGTCATATGCGAAACTTGCTAATACATATTGAGTTTCACCGCCTTCTACCAGCTGTAATAACTCACCGAATGCATCTGCGCCCTTTTGACAATAAGTTTTATCATAATCATAGGTCTTTGATCCTCCAACCTGAGCACCATTTTTCATTAAAGGACTTCCAGCCCATAGGTAATTTTTCCCAAGATAACCTAATGCAGCTATTTTATTAATTCGCAATTGGTTCTTTCCGCTATTTTTCTTACCTGTAGCTGTTTCATCCCAATCAATCGGCAACAAATCAGCCGCTTTCTTAAAATCAGCACCCGCTTTATCGGCACACTCCTGATAACTTAGACGAGGTAAATTCAAACTTTCAGATGGTGATAAAACTCTATCGATATATTGTAATCCTCCGAAAAACTGCATTAATTCAAAGTGCCACCATCCACGGAAAAAATACAATTGACCTTCTATTAGTCTTTTCTCTTCGTCAGTTGCTGCCACCATTCTATCCAGATTTTCGATGCCCATATTGGCCTTCCGGATACAATACCAGGCGTGAGACCATAATCTGTGATTAAACTTATCACCTGAGGTCGGATCTGCTCTTCCGGCATCTAACCAACTTTGATCGTTGTTTTGCCATGCCCAGAAATTACCAATATCCATCTGATGCCCCATCAAAAAGTTAGCAGGTACATTAAATATCTCATCATCGCCCCAGTTATACGATGTAACCCAATAATATTTTTGTTTATCCGGTATACAGTTATAAATCTCATCGATATATCCCTGAAAATTAATATAATTATTAAAGGCTGTTTCTTCCGAGACTATCGATTCCGGATCCCGATCTAAATAATCTTCACAGCTACTTAGTCCAATCGAAAAAGGTATTAGACTGTATAGAATTATTTTATATATATTTTTCATAGTTCTAAATGTTAAAGTGTAAATCTCACTCCTAAAACATAGCGCTTCATTGTTGGGTATGCACCTGATCCTCCTGAACCTGCAAAATTAGATTCCCTATCGTCAGGCATTTTTGATTTTACCCAAAGGTTATTACCGTTGACGTATATTTTCATACTTGATAATCCTATACGTTCTAACCTCATCGCACTGATGGTATAGGCCAACTCAACATTTTTAAGTCGTATGTATGAACCATCGTATAAAAACTGTGTACCCTGGTTATATGCAGAATTTGGTGTAGATAAGTAGCGTGGTACACTAATGTCGGCATTCAGATCGTCTTTTGACCACCAAGTTCCCATGTCATAAACAGTGTTTAAAGTTGATGGAAAGCTGTTCAATGGTACCAGTCGCGATACATTGTTTACTCCATACAATTGTGCAAAAGCACTAAAACCTTTCCATTCAAAACCAAAAGTAGCGTTGTATGTATTCTGCGGCACACTGGAATAACCATAAGGTATTTGGTCCTTAGCATCAATAATACCGTCCCCATTAAAATCCAGGATGTAATAATCTCCGGGAAGCCTTTCACCATTTGTAGCATCATAATTAGGGCTACCATAAAGCTGATCATAATTATTAATGTAGCCGGCATCAACATATGTTCTTGACTGACCGATACTATATCCTTGTTGCTTACGATAATCTTCAAATAAGGCTGGATCATCCCTTTTGATGATTTCGTTTTCAGCATGAGTCATATTTAAATCAGCCCATAAACGTAATCCATTGCTTAAAACTTTATTTAACCTTACTTCTACTTCATAACCTTTGGTATGAACTTCACCAAGGTTAGCGGTTGGTGCTTTACCACCAAAATACTCAGGCATAGCTCTATCTGTACCTTTCACAAGAATATCTACCCTTCTATCCTGAAAATACTCAAAATTACCTGCAACCAATCCTCCAAAAAATGCAAAATCAAGACCTGCATTTAATTTTTTAACGGTTTCCCATCTTACTTCAGGATTTCCTATGATACTCTCACGAAACCATGTATAGGGACTATCACTTCTATCCAAGCCCATTGGAGTAGTACCTCCATAAGCCCATTGAGTCATGAATAAGAAACGATCTCCATAATCATCTCCAATCTCACCATATGAAACCCTTAGCTTAAGCATATCCAGGAATGATAATCCTTTCATAAATGATTCTTCTGAAATCATCCAACCTGCTGCACCTGAGTTAAAGAATCCAAATCGATACTCTTTACTAAACTTTTCAGATCCGTTGTAAGCTCCATTATACTCAAGAAAATATTTTGAAGCAAAACTATATGTTGACCTAAAAGCCCAATCTTCGCGATAAGTAGGAATGATACTACCAATTGCTCTTTCTTTACGACTAAATAGACCCATGGCTGTAATATTGTGTTTACCAAAGGTCCTGTGCCAGTCTATTTGCAACTGATAATCAAGATTTCTTAACGTTTGATCATTACGAACCTCTCCACCTTCAGTCTTCCACATTACGGATTGGGCAAAATCAAATCCATTGTTGGAGTTAAATGCCTGTTCGTAAGTAACAACACCTGTTAGTGGATCTATGTATTTCTCCTGTGGTGAATTATATAAATCTTCTATTCCTCGTCTGTATTCAACAAAGTTATTATCCCATGAAACAGTCCCTCGGAATCCAAGTCCTTTAGTGATAAAGTCCAGTTTTTGCTCGAGTACAAAATCAGTATTTATTCTGGTGGTAGTTGTTAACATTGCACCTGATATCCCTATTATCATGGCTGAGTTACTAACATTCGAAATATCAGGATACATCCCCCATGAACCATCAGCATACTGAGGTAAGAACACATCAGGTGCTATATTATATACACCAGCCCATTGTTGTTGTACAGCCCAATCATTAGAAGCAGTTTGATCCCAAGGCGTTTTCTTATAACCTGAAGAACCGGCTAAATTCATTTTAAAAACAGTTGTTTTACTCAACTGAAAATCAAGATTACTCCTAACATTCAACCTATTAAATCCATATCCTCCATCATATCCTCTACCGTTTTCATATATTTGAAATAAATCACCTTCATGAGTAAAATCAGCAGAAGCAAAATACTTAACAAATTTTGTACCTCCTGATACATTTAAATTTGCGTTATATGCCATCGCATAATCCTTAAAAATAGCATCCTGCCAATTAACATTAGGATATCTTTCCTTTTGCTCTTGGGTTGTTTGATTACGATACATATCAATAAATGATTGTGGTCTGATATACTTCCATGAATCGGGACTTATTCCTAATTCATGCTCTACTGCCACATTTCTTGCCCTTAATGCATCGTACGAGTCCAATTTATTAGGAAGCTTAGAAGGACTCTTTAGGGTTGAGTTAACAGATACCGCAATTTTTGCGCTACCTTCCTTACCTCTCTTGGTAGTGATCAGAATAACACCATTTGCTCCCTGCACACCATAAACTGCTGTTGCTGATGCATCTTTTAAAACAGAAATTGATTCAACAGATGCCACATCAACAGAATTTAATGGACGTTGTATCCCATCGACCAACACAAGAGGTTCGCTATTATTCCATGAACTAGCTGATCGAATGATAATTTGCGGATCCTCCTCACCAGGCATACCTGAACTGGTCATAGTCGTAACACCAGGTAAATTTCCTGTAAGAGCTCCGCCCACATTAGTAATACCTGCCGCACGTTCTAAAACCGCTCCGGTAGTTTGTGTAATAGCACCTACTACACTTTCTTTCTTTTGTTGTCCATAACCAACAACAATTGTTTCGCCCAGTGTAGTTGTTGACTCCTCCAATGTTACTCTAATCGAAGTCTCCTCAATAACTTTTATTTTCTGGGTCTCCATTCCAATAAACGAAATAACCAAAGTTTGTTCTCCTGTTGGTATTTCTAAAAAAAACACACCATCAACATTGGTAATGTTTCCAATACCACTCGATCCTTCTACTATAACTGTTGCACCTATAACAGGCAGTCCTTCGCTATCTATGACCGTTCCCTGAATTTGCCTTGTGCTTTGAGCAAATACTGAAACAGAAAAAACAAGAGCTAAAAGAAGCATCGTTTTTCGTAGTATCATCAACCTTAATCTTTCAAAGAAGGTTTGCTTCTTGCAAAATAATATATTTGGATTTTTCATTTTATTCTCAAATTTTTAATGACTTAAGAGTTTTTAATTCATTCTGAATCAAATATTTCACCTAGGAAACTTTGAACTTGCCATCACTTATTTTCTCGAGAATAAGAATGAAAATTCCGCAAGACTGTAGAATTTCATTCATACATTTCTTAATCATAGATTCTTTTTTTTAGATTAATAATTTACTTTTCTGATTTTATCCCACCTTAAGAAGATGGTTACTAACTATTTAAATTCTATTTACTAGTGGCATATAACCCAATTGTGGTACCTGTAAATCCAAATGATTGTGAGGTTGATAAGTAGTATGCATCAATATCTGTAATTAACGTTTGCCACTTTGAATCACCCAAAGCATATTGAAAACTAAAATGAGTACCATCTGAAATAACCTTCAAATCAAAGCATTGATCGTTACTTCCTAATTCTCTCGATCCCAACACATCAATACCATCCCGGGTAACTTTCCTTAACTGGATATGTTTTCGATCTTTCACTTTTGTTACCACAAATTGATATTGATGCTCTTCATCTTTATACATTAATATCCCGGCTGTTTCATTGTCCGATTGTGGCTGAAAGTACATTCGCGTAGAACATTCGAATTCATGATGCTGCAAGCGTCGACATACAAAAGCAGGTTCCTTCAACTCATTGGAAGCCACATCAACTGTCTGAAGCGTTAAAAAACCCTGATTTTCTGTTAATGAATAAAGTTCTTTAGCCGGACCTCGTAATGTCATCCATTCCATTCCCAGTTGTGTCTCCTCAAATAGATCTATCTTTTCAAAGTTTCCGAAAGTCACATTTGTATCCCTAACAACTCCTTCCATTTGAATGATTCGCGGAATAACTTCATCATCCTTGGTTATATACGGAAAACCATCTTCACTCCATCTAACCGGTAATAAAAATGTTTCACGTCCAAGATTTTCGAATTTATTATTGATGGGGCTACAGGCTAGAAAAACAGACCACCATTGACCATTATCTTTCCTGACTAAGTCAGCATGACCAGCACAAGTAATTGGAGTAGGCCTATCTGAATCCAGATGCAGTTGGGTTAGAATCGGATTTCTGTCCCAAGGAATAAACTCGCCCATTGGAGAATCGGCCCTGAAAATAACTTCGCGATGATTAATCGAAGTTCCACCTTCAGCACACATCAAATAGTATTTTCTGTTTATTTTATAGATATGTGGCCCCTCAATCCAAATGGGTTTCTCGTTAAGATTTACCCCTCCATTTACAAGCATTACACTTGGACCATAGGTTTCATCTTTCTCCGTATCAAAACGAATGATTCTGATTGACCGATGACCTTCATATGTCGAACCTCCATCCGGCACATCATTATTTACGATGTAAGCATTTCCATCATCGTCAAAAAAGAAAGATGGATCAATACCTTGTACATTCGGTAACCATATTGGATCAGACCAGGAACCAAAGGGATCTTTTGTTTTTACAAAGAAATTTCCCTTTTTAATATTGGTGGTTATCATATACCACGTCTGGTTATGTGGATTATAACTGATGGCAGGTGCAAAAATACCCTCACTGGTTTTTTGTCCGCTCAAGGGTAATTGTTCTGGCCTGTCGAGTACATGACCAATCTGTTTCCAGTTTACTAAATCTGTACTATGGAATATTGGAACTCCCGGAAAAAAGGAGAAGGTTGATGTAACCATAAAAAAATCAGATCCATTTGTGCAAATACTCGGATCGGAATACCAACCAGGTAAAATGGGATTATAATAATAATCGTTTCCAGGCAGCTTATTTTCATTATAAAACCGATCATTTCCTTTATAAGTAAAATAATCAAAGTGTGCTACCTTATCGTTCGCAGTAAAATGGGGAATCTTTTCTTTCGTAAATGATTTACATGAGGTAAAAAAAGCAGTTGCACTAAAGACAACTATTAAAATATAAAAAGTAAGATTCTTCTTCATAATAATATTTGATAACCGGACTTAATTTTCACATTAAAGGATACACTGCCCCTCAAATGAGTTCATCTTTTCATTATCAAATATAGATTGTGGTTATCGTTAAGACTTGTAAAAATGGATATTTGAGTTTTAATTATAGACAATATATAAAAAACAACTATTATATATTGTTTTTCAATGCTTTACAAAATACAATTTGTATATATTAAAATATAAAAGAGTTAATTTTTATCTAATTTCAACAACACAAGTAACCATTTCAAAACATTTTTTAACAATAAAAAAGTCGATCAGGATAAAAATTGATCGACTTTTATTAAATAAACTCTTAGATTTCTAAATTACCTGTGTTGGTGATTTACCATAATGCTTTCTGAACACTGTACTAAAGTAGCCAACACTTGAGAATCCGCACATCTCGCTGACCTCAGTTATAGTATATCTTTGTGTTTTTATTAACTCTAAAGAATGATCTAAACGAATTGTTTTTATAAAATCTGTTGGAGACTGATTGGTTAAAGACTTGATTTTCTTATATAACAATGAAGAACTAACATTCATCTTCGCCGCAAACTCATCTTTTGAGAAGTTTGAATTACCAATATTTTCCCTAACAGTTTCAACCATCTTTCTTAAGAACTGATCATTCAATTCATTCTTAAACAATGATTCATTTGAATCATCCAACTTAATTATTTTTAACGCCTTATCTCTTATTAACTCTCGGTTATGGATTATGGAATCGATTCTTTGCTTTAAAATCTGTATATCAAAAGGTTTAGTTAAATAATCATCAGCTCCTAAACCTAACCCTTTCAACTCCTGTTCTTGCCCCGCCAATGCTGTAAGTAAAATAACTGCTATGTGTGAAGTTTCATAATTTGATTTTATTCTTTTACACAATTCAAATCCATCAATACCCGGCATCATTATATCAGACACTACCAAGTCGGGAGAATTTTTCAAGATCATTGCCCAGCCTGTCTCCCCATCTTCAGCACAGTAAACTTTGTAATATTCACTCAGCACCGACTCCAGAAACTGCCTTAAGTAATCGTTATCCTCCACAATTACAACTTTCATTTCAAGTACATTCTCATCTTTCGATTCTTGTACCTCCAACTTAACATCACTTACCAACATCAGATCGGGATTATTACCCCGCTCTAACCCCTTATCTAACTGCCTATATTTCATGTCTTTAATTGGAACACTCACCAGAAACAAAGAGCCTTTATTAGGTTCACTTTCACATGTAATTTTACCACCATGCAGCAATACATAGTTCTTCACCATTAAGAGTCCGATTCCAGATCCTACAATTTTAGAGTTAATGGCATTTTCACCACGATAATATTCCTTAAATAGTTGTTTTTGTGCTTTTTTACTAATACCTATTCCTTTATCCTTCACTTCAAGTGTCCATTTAGTTGGAGTACAATTAAGTGAAACATCAATTTGAGTGTTTTCAAAGGAATATTTAATTGCGTTGGATAAAAGATTATCAACAATCTTTTCAACAACAATCTGATCAATATAAACTATACACTCTTTTGAGTTTGTAAGATAATTAATGTTTAAGTTTCTTCTTTTAGCAGATGCTTCAAACATCATAACTCTTGATTCGATAAAATCAACTATATCAACCTTCGATAAAATAAGCTTTTCTTTACCTACATCAACCTTTTGAAAATCCATTAAACGGGTAACAACATCAGATAACCTGCGTGTTTGTTCCTTTACAAGCTTAAGGTATTTTTCTGCTTTACTACTTAAACCAACTTCTTCGGACAATTCAGAAATAGGACCACTAATTAAAGTAAGAGTAGTTCTGATATCATGAGCCGTATTGGCGAAAAACCGAATTTTTTCTTCTGAGTGCCTTTTCTTTAACCTATCAATATAGTAAAGAAAGAAGACTGTGCCTAAACCCACCACAAACAAGATGATCGATAATTTAAACCACCATCTTTCCCAATAGGGCGGAATAATATTAATGATTATCTCTCTTTGGCTGATAATTTCGGATATTGAATTATCGTACATTCTGATTCTAAGTGTATATTCACCACTCGGAATATTAGAATATGAAAGTACATTATTACTACCAGGTATACTCCAATCAATATCTAAGCCTTCCAGCATCCAAGAATATTTCACACCTGAGGTAGTCCCTCCAACTGGTAAAAGTTCAATTCCGATTGTATTACTCATATATGATAATCTCAAATATTTCAGACTATCTATAGGAATATTAGGTTTTAATTTCTCAATCTGTCTTATGGATCTTCCCGACACAGCAATTTCCTGAAGAAACAATCTACCTTGCTGATTAATGGGTTCTATTTGACTTGGATTAAACAATAAAACTCCATTATTAGTGCCAAACATCAGGTTGCCATTTTTCATTTTAAAATGAGCATTTTGATTAAAAGACACATTTTTTAAATTTAAATTTGATCTGAATGTTTGTACAACAAGATCTTCTTCATTTATTCTACACAGTCCTTGCTCTGTGCCAGCCCAATAGTATCCATTTGCATACCAGATACTGTTAATAAAATTTGAGGGTAAACCATTTTCTGTATTAATTAGCTTGGTATTCTTTTTAGTGAGATCATATGTAACAATACCATCTCCATTAGTAGCTAACCAAACATTATCTTTATTTACATAAATATCGTAAACAATAAATCCATCAACCAATACTTCTGATTCTCCAGATACTTTATCAAATAACAATAATCCATATGTTGTACCAATTAATAATTTTGATTCGGTCAATTCATACAGAACATTGACAGTAACGTCCTTAAAAGCAACAAATTTTTTTTCTGCCTGTTTAAAACAAATTAAATCTCCTCTTACTCCACCAATCCATATATCGCCATTAGAATCTTTTATAACATCGAAGATAAAATCAGACGCAAAATGTTCTCCATCTTTTTCTTTACAATAATGGCCTATTTCATTACCCGTTTCTGCATCAATTAAGTAAACACCTGAAGAATATGAACCCGCCCAGATTCTTCCTTGGTTGTCTTCGCATATTGATAAAAACACCTGTCCGGCCTCTTCGGTATCATGATAAAATGATTGCCACTTATTTTTGCCAGGACTATACTTACTAATCCCATTGTTTGTAGCAAACCATAAATTGCCTTTGGAATCTTCAATTAAAGAATTAACATCATTATTTATTAACGAATTTTCTTCATTTATGACGTGTACAATTTTTCTTATATCCGATTTTTCAATACTAAAATAAGATGCCCCTCCACTATAGGTACAAACCCAAACATAATTATTCGGAGCACGATATATGTCATATACACCATTTCCCTTTAATGAATTAGGATTATCCAAATTCTCTTTGAACTTATTGATAATTGATTCATCATTTTTATTTATACTCCAAACACCCTGTCCATCAACTCCAATCAATATAATTGAGTCTTTTATTGTTTCTAAGGCAAGTATCGGTTGATTCGGAACAGATAAAATACGATTTAGAACGTTTGTCGAATCAATATTATTCAGACGATAGAGTCCATTACCTAAGGTTCCTAACCATAAATCAGATGACTCATTATTATAATACATACTTGAAACAAAAGGAGTTATTTCTGTAGGGAAATGACAATACTCATTTTTGATATTGCTTTCCAGATTAAAAGTATATACAATTCCTTTTTCACAATATAAAAAAGTTGTATCATCCTTCCAATCTATATATTCTATATCAGTGTCTGATATTATACTTTTCAAGCCTTCTGCTTCATCATAAGACAATAATCCACTGGAACTGGCCACCCATAATGTATTTTCTTGATCAATTAACATTTTATAGATGATAAGATACGGATTATTAAGAATACGCGAGATGTTAACGACTATCTCAAATCGATCCATAATGGAATTATACCTGAATATCTGACCGTTATTACTATATGCATATAACTCGCCATCACTAAAACTAAGGTAAACAGTTATTATATCACCTGTTTCATAGGGCAAAGAATACATTCGAATATCATCTTGGGAATACCTTAAAATACCCATTTTTGAAGAAATCCAAATAAAGCCATTCTCATCAGAGCATACCTGGTAAGTTTCCCTAATAGAAATATTATACTCCTTATTTAAGTTAACAAACTCAATATTTGATAAAATATTGGCAAAAGAAGCATACCCCAAAAGAAGGAAAACTATTGAAATAAGTCCTTTTCTATTTATAATTACGTCAATAATAGACAGGTGTATCATTTAATTTGAATTAATTCAATTGTCATTTATTAAGTAATAAATATCAACTTTAATTTATTAAAAGAAAATAAAAATTTGTATCACTTTAAAATAACTTTCTGCCATCAACAGGCATTTCATACCTTTAACTACTAATGATCAAAAACAATATCAATAATTTATTATTATCAATATGAATTTAGTTTTATTCTCAAATAACAATTCTTGAAACAGATTTAAATATTTTCTTGACTTTATTTATTTTAGAATGTTACATTTAGTTGTGTCCACTAACAGTTCTATCAATCCTTTTAATAACAGCTACACTTCATAATCTTTTCACCTCCAACAATATAAACCCCCAAAGGCAAACCAATAATTGCATCTCTTCTACGGATTGATTTACGCAATAATACTCCTGTAATTGAGTATACATCTACGATCTCATTCTCGTCATATTGCAACAAAACATTCTCTTCAATGCCCGTTTCTACATAATCATCAGAATTGGTTACATATACTTTTTCAATTTCGATGGAACAACTGCCATACGACCAAAAACCAATAATATAAAGGTGAGAAGGATCAACCTTAACGCCATTAGCATTACTCATATTAGCAAGATCTACAACTTGCATTGTAGTGCCTGCTAATTCGTAAGTAGCTGGGGAACTCCAATAATTATTTGTATCGAATAGGCGGAAAGAAGCACCACAAGTACCAGCACTAGCCAGTTTAACCACCAGATATTTATAATCCGAAAGGTCAACCCCGGCACTATATTCCCAACCACCAAAACCATATTGACCGGTAACTAATGTTTGTGTTATTTCATTAAAAGTACCCGTCTCCCATATCGAAGGATTAAATAAACTTTCAGTTAAAGGGAAAGTACTTGAGCTAACAGTGAACTGGGTTGACAATCGATCTCCCAATTCGCCTTCATAGCTTACTGTAATAACAGCTTCTCCATTAGCATAAGCGATTATTTTTCCATTGACAATTTCTACAGCATTCGGATTGGAGTTTTCATAAATAGCTGACAATGTAACGTCTTCTGTTCGGCCACTCTGATATAAGGCTGTTACCGAAAATGATGAAATAGCTCCGGTTAGCAGATCAATATCGCCATTATCAACGATTAGGTCCGACAGGGTTAACTCATCTTCTGAATAACCTACAAAAGAATCATCAAAAAAGGCATCTTCGGTAAACAATTCTTCGGTGGTAAACCAATCAATATCCACGTATCCGCCGATAGCTTCTGTTGCATAATTGAACAAACAAAATTTATTGCCTGTAAACATTGACATATTGTACTGCATATCTAAATCACTACCAAACTGAGTATAGGTTTCGTTATCAACACTATAATAGAAACTTGCTTTACTGGAAGAATAGTTGGCAATTACTCTTAAATAAACATCACTTACATTTATAGCTTCGCCAATAGTTTCTGTTCCATTATTATGGTGCACCAATATTTTTTGACCGTTTTTAACTTTAACGCCAATATAAGCATATGGATCCTGAAAAATAGCTAAACCGGCCACATCACCTTCCTTCATATTATCAATATTCACTTTAATGGTTCCATAAGATGGAATTGGAGCGTGATGGTAACTAAAAATACGTTGTGTAAGAGAATTTTTGGCAGAAGTCAAATCATCCACCACACTAACGGTTTTCAATCGTAGATAATCAGGATTTTCAGTTAAAGACCATTTTGAGTCATCAGGGTTATGATTCCATCCCCATTGCATTCCTAATTTATAATTTCTAAAATTATCATTGGTAGGTAAAATGGTCTCAGGATACTCACTCCCCACATTGGGTTTCGTATATGTAGTAACGCCTTTTCCTTCTATACCAATTTCAGGCCAACCATCAACCCAAGTCACAGGTTGAAGGTTAGGCATTCTTCCGAATGCACCCCTGTCATAAAACAAGATTGTCCACCACTCACCCGTTTGTGTTTCAATTAAAGCTCCTTGATGGATATTATTATCATCTAAAAGCAGTTTCTCTTCGTACGGTCCATAAATATCATCTGATCGCAAAGCTACTTGATAAGCCGGCCATCCACCATATGTAGCATAAATATAGTATTTGCCGTTAATTTTGTATAAATGACTGCCCTCCAGCCCCTCTTTTATCGTATAAGTGAATACTTCTTTAACAGTCCCAGCAATGGTCTCAAAATTTTCGTCCAGCTCTGCTATATTCAGTGTATTTATTCCATATACCACATAAACTTTGCCATTTTCATCAAAAAATAGTCCAGGATCATAATAAGATCCTGATAGCTTTCTCTTTGTCCAAGGCCCTTCTGCAGACTCTGCCGTAAGCAGATAACTACCCTCATCCAATGTTGTAAATAGTAAATAAAACTGACCATTGTTATATTTTAGACTTGATGCCCACTGACCATGACCATAATTATCGCAACCATCAAGGTTATAGCAATCAGTAGATTCTATTTTATTCAAAGGATTACTGCAATATTCCCAATTTACAAGGTCGTAAGATTTTAATATGGTAGCTCCAGGAAATACATGCATAGTTGTAGATACCATATAATAAATATCATCCACCCGAATTACATCCGGATCGGGAAAGTCAGCAAAAATCAATGGATTGGTATAAGTTCCATCACCGTTATCCGCTGATGACTTATATTCAAAATCTGGCCTTGGATATTCCTTTTCTGCATAATCCTGATACCAATGATAAACTGGCCATGGACAAGCTTCCGGATCATTAAGAAACGTATAATCTTCGCCTTCTGCCGGAGGCACTCCATCAAAATCAGCCAGTAAATTGGCATCTGTAAACAACAGCCAACTAACATTACCAGACTCATCGGTAATCTTTTTAAAATTAGCTCCAAATCCATCACCACCAGCAGTACCCGTATATCCTTTTCCCCAAGATGAATTATACTTTTCATCTGCCCAATCCATTTCTGTAATAACAATTGGTGCAAAATCGGTTACTGGTTTAACGTTCTTATCCCATTCGCTTTGAAACTCTTGGTATCCGTTGGCACTACCAAACCATCCTGGATAAATATGTACAGCATAACCAATATTTTTGCCTTCAATAGGATTAATGGCATAACCCTTATATTGTGCCTGATATGCAGATCCGGGAATCCATAATACATTGTGAAATCCATTCTCTCGAATTTTATTCACAATAGGCTGAAATATTTCTTTTAGTACATCGAAATGAGCCTGTGTGTTATTGCCTATTGATCCGTCCGCCAGTTTTATTTTCACGGGTTCATTTGCCAGCTCAAACATAATTTCATCAAGCTTTTTAATTTTAGGATGACTCGAAACAATATCCCAAACCGTCATTAAATACTCTGCATAATTATAATCATCCTCAATACCAATTACTTCAGGACATACACCCGGAGGTCGCATGATGACATATAATCCTTTGGAAATGGCATATTCAGCCATCGGGATGAAAACTTCGTCGAGATACTTTCTAAAACGAGCTTCATCAAAACAATTTGGAAGCTCATGCCCGTCAGGTGTGCAACCAGATTGATTACTCCAATATGGATCCATATGCAAACGTAAGAAATTAACTTTCCATCCAGCATCCAAAACCCCGTCAATAATTCGTTTATTATATGTAAGACACCCATCTACATCGTAGTTGCTCCAGTATTTACCTCGTTCGTTAAACCATGGGCTATAAGTTTGGGCAAAACCATGTAAATTAACAATATTACCATGAGGATCTTTGAGGTATCGCCCCTCAACATGAAGACGTGGTGTTGGCATTCCAACCCAAGCAAGAATATTTTGATTGATTGTAAAAAATTGTAAGAATACTAAAAGTATAAAAGTAGATTTTTTCATATTATGGATTGTTTTCAATCGAATTTCTAAATCTTATCAGGATATCGAAAACACGTTCCTGAAATAATAAAAATTGTGGTTATGCCATTAATTAAAAGCAGCGATAACATCGACAATTAAACACAAGCGACAAGATAAGTTATAAATATTGATTCAAGTTTTTAATATTAGATATTTGACTTTAAAAAATAAATACATACTAACTAAAAGCAAAAGAAGTAACCAATAGAAAATGAATTGTAACCTAAAGTAATATTACTTTTAAGATTCATCATCCTAATCACTCAACTGTGCTAATCTTGTTCAAACTATTCAACCTACTATAAGCAAAAAATGCATATAGTTTTGAACTGTAGTGATGAATATCAAAAGCCAAAATTCTATAGCTTGCTTGTTTTTAGCATTTGATTGAGGCCAATAAAATTCACATTCAGAATTTTCGAGGTGGCTAATAAGACCATCTTCAACAATGAACTTTTCAGCCATTCAAAAATAATCAGCTCTTCCTTTAAATGACACAGCTTTATTCGCTCACTATTAAAATTCCTCCATTGCAAGGAATACTAATACTCACTTGTTTCTTACTATTTAGTTTAAATTCTGTGAAGGTTCCATTCAGGTTCTGATCATCAAAATACATGATGCCTTTTGCATTTTTTTGCAACATCGACAAGTCTAACTTTGTTTTAATCGTTTCAGAATGAGCATTAACGCCAGCAATATACCATTTTGACCCACTCCTACGTGCAATTAAAACGTACTTACCCGGGTATCCATCAATAAAACGTATCTCATCCCATGTTGAGGGCACTTCTTTCATAAAATCAATAGCCCATTGGGGTGCATCCTGAAGATTATTAGGTGCCAAAGCAAAATGCTGCACTCCGCTTTGAAACAACACAGCCGTTGCCAATGCAAATACGTCTGAGGTGATTCTCTTTGAACCTTTGTTTGGAGAATTATTCGCATTATAGAACTGATTCAGTGCACTACCGCCAAAATCCATGCTACCAACTGCATTTCGGATAAAAGGATGTAAACAGGCATTAAACGCTTCGGCATCGCAACTTCCTTGCGAAAAATGAAGATTCTCACTAGCTAAAACGGCTTCGCTGGAGGCAAAATTAGGATACATTCTCTCCCATCCTCTTGGGAGCGTACATCCATGAAAAATAACCTGTAAACCATAATCATTGGCATCAGCCAGAATTTCTTCATATAGTTGCATGGTAATCTGCTTATCGCCCCCCAAAAAATCAACCTTTATTCCCTTTATACCAACACCTTGCATCCACTCCATTTCTTTACGCCTGACGTAAGATAAGTGCATATATCCTCGTGGTCCCTGAGGCGCATCATTCCAATATCCATTAGAATTGTACCAAAGATACAAACCCACATTTTTTGATTTCCCATAGGCAGCCAGTTCTGCTATTTTATCTTTCCCTATCTGTGTGTCCCACAAAGCGTCAACCAGAATAGTTTCATAGCCCATTGCTGCACTAAAATCAATGTATTCTTTCTGAACCTGAAAGGTGGTATGACGATCCATCTTCATGATCCAACTCCACGATCCTTTGGTAAATTTATATTTTCCAGATGCTTCATATTTGGGTTTAACAACGTCAAATGGCACGGTTGTTTCAACAATGGGTTTCAATGACTCACCAACGGTAATCGTTCGCCACGGGGTTTCTCCGGGTAAAGAAACTCCAGGAGAAGCGGTACCGTTTCCATTGTTCTCTTCCGGCTGCGGAAATCCTATCGTGTATAACCCTTCTTTATGTCCAATCAATCGACTGGCACAATACCTGCTATCTACACCTGTTTCGGATATTAAAACCCAACCATCATTCACTTTAAACAAACATGGGAATGAGTATCCGTTTCCAAAGCCATTTTGCCCCATTGATTCATCTGTATTATAAGATGTTTCGTAGCTGGGTGCAGTTCGGGCATAACCAGTCATTGCCTTACTCTGTGGACATAAAAAGGTAGTGGTTCCTTCCGGTAAAACAAAACCAGTAACTTCATTCTCGACAATGCAACTTAAGTGATCACCTGACGGATACAGTTTATATTTAAATGCAACATCATTATTACTCACTCTAAAAATAACATCATACACCAACTTACCATCACGGGTAAAAGACACAACAGCCTCATTGGCTTTATAATCCACTTTACTGAATTTTATATTAGGCAGCTCATAACTCTCGCTAAGCTCGTTGGTAATCACTTCGTCCATCATTACTAATCCGCTTGTGTAATCTCCCCAGGTGGTTTTAAGTCCAAGTGGAGATGCTTTGAGATACACGTTGTGATTATAGCTGACACTATAATAAGGCTGACCTTCTTTCATTTCAATGGAAACAATCAGTTTACCATCAGGTCCCTTAACAATTTGTTCGTTTGCAGAAAGGTTTACTATTGAAAAAAACACCCAACATAGTACCAAAATATTCTTCATCATTTATTAGTATTTACTATCTAAACAGAAATTCATTCAATTTTAATATTATTCAGATTTCTGCATAAGAGAAATCATAACATCAGCATAACGCTTACCTAAAATTCTATACCCCTCAGCAGAAAAATGCAGCTGATCAGCAACTGCCGGACAGCCTGCTGACGATACCACATGAGCATTAGCAATCACTTCAGGAAGCGTTGCAATTATCGGGTTCATACTGGCACATTTACCTCCTTCTTCAGCTGATACAACTTCTCCGGCAATTAGTGGCACTTCAGCAGGATTCAGATCTAAATCTGCCATCAGCTGATCATAAACCACCTTTACCTTCTTTGTCCAAAGAGTATCACCTGTATTGGATTCGCCCTGATGCAGCAAAATTCCTTTGATAACACCATCCTTTTGTGCAAGTCTGGCCATTTCAACCAACCGTTTGTATGGATTGTCATCGTATTCCTTTACCATATTTTTCAACCAATCCGGAGATGATTCAACGTAGGACTGATAATTGTCCATATCGAACAATTCTATTTTACAACCTCCAACGGAGACGTTTACAACACCGATTTCAACATTATCGGGCACATATTCCAACATTTTTCTTCCAAAATAATCAACAGGTGTTAACCCGGTATAACATCTACATAAAGGAGGAACGGCTTTGTACCACAAGCCCTTCACCCTGTTCAAATCGGGACAATCCACAGCAGCCATCACCTTAAACCGCTCATCTACACCTACCGTATCCTGCGGCTCAAAACGTGCGTTTCCTTCCATATTTGATTGTCCAAAGCTAAGAAAAACATACATTTTCTTAGCCACCGAGATGGTGTCTGAGACATGAAAATAATCAAAATCAACAAAACCTCCAGACGATTGACTTGCATAGTTAAAAAGTCCAAACCTGTATCCCATAAAATGCGATAAGGTATATTGCATTTTTAGTTCTGATCCGATTGCGTTCCATTTCTCACCATCTAAGCTATAGTAAAAATACGCTCTATCTTTTCTATTCCTGAAATCACACTCAGCCTTTAAATACACCTTTTGTTGATTCAAAGGAATCTTTTCCATCTCAACGGGCTTATCATTCTGAGCACTAACCATCACAATCCTTTTCTCTCCATCGTCATACTTCACACCCACCAAACCATATTTTTGCTGTAATAAGGCTAAACCGGCAAAATCACCCTCTTTCATATTTGCGATTTCAATCAATGTTGATCCGGAGCATATGGGTCCAATTGTACGTTGAGTAAGGGTATTTTTAGCCAACTCAAAGTCATTCACCACCATTCCGGTTTTTAAACGAAGATAACCATTGCGCTCTCTGACTGACCATAATGAATTGTCAGGGTTATGATTCCACTGCCAAACCAAAGGTAAATCAGGATCTTTCTTTTCTCTGTCAAAATCATCAGAATTTACTATTCCCGGTATCAAACCTTTAGCCATTGGTAAATCAAGCTGATCGGGTACTTTGCCATCAACTCCCAGTACTGGCCATCCATCTTTCCATTCAACCGGCACCATATATGGAATACGACCAACCGAACCATAATCGCGAAACAAATATGAAAACCACTTTCCATCCTTTGTATCAATCAAACCTCCCTGAGCTACTCCTTTATCCTGCAATGCAACACGTCCTTCATAAGGACCGGTTATATTATCTGCCCTATGTATAATTACTGTGCGCATACCTTGCCGCGGCCAGGTTATATTAAAAAGGTAATACTTTCCATTTATTTTAAATAGTTGCGAACCTTCAGCAGGTAACATCAAATCTTTTCCGGCGGGAGCACCTGCATTTTCAATAATTACCTGTTCTGTTTCCGGTTTAATTCCATCAAGTTCGTCGGTTAACTCAACTAGTTTAATTTTACCTCCTCCATAAATCATATATGCTTTTCCATCATCATCAAAAAACAAGGAATGATCATGCAACATTGGTTGAAATACCTTTTTTTTCCATGGGCCTTTTTCGATATTTTTTGTTGAATAAATATATGTTTTACCTGTTGTACCCGAAAAAGTTGACACATAATATTTTCCTTTATAAAACCGAATACAACTCGCCCATGATCCTTTTCCATAAGCACTCTTTCCATTCGCTAAATTTAACGCGTCAACATCATCCAGTTCATCATAACAATAATTGACGATTTCCCAATTAACCAGATCCTTCGATTTCATAATGGGCACCCCCGGACTCATATGCATTGTAGTACTGCTCATGTAATAGGTGTCCCCTCTTCTGATCATAGACATATCAGGCACATCTGAGTGAATGATTGGATTTTGAGCTATATTGTTTTCAAATATTAGTAGGCCAATTATTACTAACAGGTAAGAGATTCTTACTTTCATCTTAATCATTATTTAAATAGATATTGTGAAAAATGGTACAAATTATTCCGCCATACAGGCCATGTATGGCCACCCGGATATTCATCATAAGAATATTCAATTTTCATTTCATCAAACTTTTCTAACATTCGTTGGCAGTTCTTCCAGGCAACATCTTCTTTTCCTCCCATCGACAACCAAAACATTTTCAGATTCTTATTAAGCAGATCAGCGTTTTGTTTCATAAAATTATATTCTTTTCCAGCTATATCATCTTGCATTGGATGAATCCAACCAGAACTGAAGACACCAAGATAGTTGAACAAATCAGTGTTATGCAGCCCAGCATAAAGTGTTTGTAAACCTCCCATCGACAATCCTGCCAAAGCACGTGACTGAGGACTGGTAAGCACCCTGTAATTGTTTTCAACAAAAGGAATAACTACTTCTTTCAATTCAGCTTCAAATAATTGAAGAATACCTTCTCCAAACCCCGATAATGGCATATTCCCATCAATCATTACCACCATCATTGGTGTTGCTTTACCTTCGGCAATAAGATTATCCAATATCAGATCCACTTTACCCTGCATAGCCCATCCTCGTTGGTCCTCACCACCTCCATGAAGCAGGTATAATACAGGATACTTCTTACCTGCATTTTGGTCATATCCGGGAGGAGTATACATATAAAAGTTTCGCCATGATTTAGTGATATGCGAGAAATACCTTTTTACTCTGATTTCACCATGAGGAACATCTTTTACCTGGTAATAACCATCACCCTTAAACGGAACTTCAATTCCGCTGGCCATGCGCCCCATTCCATAGAAACTTTCACTAGCCGGATCTGCTACTGCAACACCATCAACAATAAGTGAATAATAATGAAATCCTTCGCTCAACGAATCAGTGGTAATACTCCAAATACCATTCTCATCTTTAAGCATATCATACTTTTTGCCTATATCAATTTGTATTTTTTTTGCATCCGGAGCTTTTAATTTGAATATGGCACGTCCATCAGACAGTATTTTTGGATATTGAGATGAACGAATATTTGTTTCGGCTCTTTTCTCCTCTATTAAACTTGCTTCACTAACTGAATGGCTATTAGTTTTAAACAACAATTGCGAAAAATGATAAAAATTATCTTTCCAGACTTTAAAATCATGATAACCATCCGGTAAAACTTCATAAACATGAGGAACCTGCCTGCTTTGAAGATAATCATGAGTTCGTTTACTGAAAGAAATAAGATTGTCTTTATCACCACAAGAGATCCATAATAATTTCAATTGCTTTTTTGTCTCTTCAGGTTTGGGTACCAATATCTCAGGGGCTTTGGTATTAGGAGCTGATGAAAAGCCACCAACCCAGGCAAACTGATTTAGGTTACCCAGTCCTATGTTTAATGATTGTCCGCCACCCATTGATAGGCCTGCTATAGCCCTACGTTCACGATTTGTGAGAACAGGATAGTTGTTTTCAATATACGGAATAAGATCGTTTAGCAGATCTTCCTCAAAGTTAGAGAAAGCAGCCACTTTAATACTATCAAAAATATTACCAATTGCTCTGTCATCAGTAATTGCACGTCCATTGGGCAACACAACTATCATCGGTTCTACCTTGTTTTGAGCATACAAATTATCAAGTATAGTGTGTGGTTGTCCATGAGTAAACCATTCCTTTTCATCTCCACCAATACCATGCAATAAATAAAGCACTGGATATTTCTTATCCTTTGAATAATAAGGAGGTGTGTAAATTAATGCCTTCCGATTCGAACCTACCGTTTTAGAATGATAAGTGATCGTATCAATTTTACCGTGATTAATATTAGAATTGAAGGTATCAAAGTCAAGGGGTGCTCGATAAAAATTAACTTGCGCATACAAACCGATGACGATAAAATAAAATGTACCAAGAAAGAATAATTTCATAGATGATGGATCTTAGTTAAAATTGCAATTAACTAATTCAAGCCAAATTTGAGTTAATATTTTGAATATTGTAGTTGTAAATTGGGATAATTTAAAAATACACCAAATCACACAAAAAAGGGTTATCTCTCTATTTTTATGATACATACACATATCAAATAACATCTATAGTGCAAATAATACTTAACGACTTTCTATATTCATTATGTAGACATATAAAGTAGATTAAATACTTCCTATTCTATAAAATTGCAATACTCTATCAACATTAGACAATTCAGATCTCTTAAACAACTTAAGACTTTAAGCTTTAATATTTTATTCATAAAAGATCTACTTTATTTAAAAGCAAGACTGATTTTCTAATTTTACTATAATTAAAATCTATTAAGTTTGAAATCTAGTTAAGAAAAGATTAATTCAAGATTCCAATATCTTGATTGAAAAAATAATAATACTGTCCATATTGAAGAAATTGTAATATCTAAAAAAGTCGTATTTTGTTTTGAGTATTTTTTTGTAAATTTCAACACACAAAATATTGGAAGAGACTTTAAAGAGACCTTAATTTTGTAGCGCTCACTAGCTGTTTGATTATCAATGATATAACAATATATTCCGAATCCCGTCGGAATCACGAAAAAAGAGATTATCGTAAGATAGTCTCTTTTTTTTGTTTCAATCAAAGTACTTTTTCTCAATAAACAGCATAAAAAAGAGGGTGTCCAAAAAGTGATTGTGCAAATAAGGAATCTTTCAAATTGTAACTTTACTTTCATTATACCCCACCAAACCTCCCCTAAAAGGGAG